>DATEFR010000254.1:0-24514 GCA_035280545.1 Burkholderiaceae bacterium
CCTGGATCGCGTTCTGCGCCATGGCCGAAGCGCTCGCTGCGAGGAACACAGCGAACGCCAAGGCTCGCGAGCGCCAGTTGCTGATCATCTGAATCTCCTGATTGATGCTCTTCGCTTTGCCGCCGCTCATCGCGCCCTCTCCTGGAGTTGGAGGCTGCTCATGCGCTCGATCCATTCGCCCGCGGCATCCTGAACAATTTCTCTGAGGGAGACGTCGGTTTCGGAGATCTTGGTGATCTTTCCGTAGTTCTGTCCGAGGTAGTCACCCTGCTTGACCTGATACAGCAGGTTGTCGACTTTCAGCAGCGCGTAGGGACGACCGCCTTTCATCACGCTGCCGACCATCCGCATGCTGTCAAGCGGGTACGCCTCCAGCGGTTCCTTGCGCCGATTGATCTCCGCGGCCAGCAGTGAATTCGGCTGCTTCGCCTCCTGCTTGAGGGCAACCGTCAGTTTCTGTGCGCTGAATGGCTCGACGCCGTTCAATGCGATGTACGGTTCGGGCGTGAACTTCTTTGGCGGCGACAGTGGCTGCACATTCGGCTTCACCTCGCGCTTTTGCTGCTCCATCCACTGGGTCAGCTCTTCTTGCTCGCCGCACCCGACCAGCGCCAGGGACACGGCGCTCGCCGCGAGCAGCGCTGCGGTTCGGAGGACTGCGGTGCCCATCATTTCTTCGCCCCCGCCTTGGCCTTCGCGTTGTTCGCCTTGATCTGATCGATCTCGGCGGCATCGAGATATCGATAGGTACGCGCCGTCGCTTCCATCGACAGTTGACCGCTGCCACCGCTGTTCTGGGCCGCCGCGATGTTCATGTTGTGAAGCGTCACGATGCGCGAGAGGTTCGCGATGTCACCGGCAAACGACCCGATGTCGTGATAGCGCCCCGTCACCTTGATCGCGATCGGCAGCTCGGCGTAGTAGTCCTTCACGACGACCTGCCCCGGACGGAACAGCTCGAACTGCAGGCCACGCCCGAGGCCCGCCTGGTTGATGTCGGACAGCAGCGCGTCCATCTCGGCCTTGCCGGGGAGTTGCTTCTCCAGCTGCGTCACATACTCTTCGACTTGGAGCTTCTGCTTGCGCAGCTCGGCGAGATTGACGGCCTGACCCAGTTTGTTGCGGTAGTCGGCCTTCAGCACCGGCTCCTTGGCCTGCTCGGCCGCGAGCTCGTCGTGCGCCGGCGACAGCAGCAGGAACCAGCCCAGCACGACCATCGCGATCGCGACGGCCAGCCAAGTCATCACCTTCGGCAGCAGAGGCCATTGGCCAGGCTCGTTCGGGTTCAGGCTGCGGAACTGCGAGACCGCGCCTTCGAAGACCGAATTCAGGTCGACGTTCATGCCCTTCGTGGTGGTTGCCATGTCGTCGATTCCCTCAAGCCGCCTTCTTCGCAGCGGACGCGCTGGCCGCCTTGGCCGGCGCCGCGGGTGCCGACGCGCCGGCGTCGGCAGGCTTGATGTCCTGCGGGCGCTTCACGCCCACGCGCACCGTGAAGTCGAACAACCGTTTCTGCTCGCGGTTCGCCGCCGTCACCGTCGTCGCCTTGCTTTCGACCAGCTCCGGCTTCACCAGCCAAGCCGAGTTGTAGGCGGTGTTGCGCAGGAATTCGGAGATCCGCTCCTGCGTCTGCGCAATGCCATTGACCGCGAGGATCTGGCCATCCTGCTTGACCGACGTGAAGTAGATGCCTTCAGGCGTCTGCTTGACGAGCTCATTGAGCAGGTGCACCGGCAGGTTCCGGTCGACCTGAAGATCCTCGACGGCCTTCTGGCGCGCGATCAGCGATGCGATCTCAGCCTTCAGCGTCGCGATATCTTTGATTTGGATATCGAGCTTCGCGATCTCGGCCTGCAGGAACTGATTGCGCTCCTGCTGCCCGGAGATGAACTGCTGGACAACCAGATACCAAACACCGACGATCGCCAGACCCGCAATGGCCGCCGCGCCGAGACCGGCAAAGAACGCGACCTTGCGGCGCCTGCGCCGCTCCTCCCGGTGCGGGAGCAGGTTGATCAGGATCACTGCACGAACCTCCGCATCGCCAGACCGCAGGCGGTGAGATACGACGGCGCCTCGCGACGCAGCTTGCTCTCGCGCACGGCCGAGCCGAGCTTCATGTTCTCGAACGGGTTGACCACCATAGACGCAAAACCGGTCAGCTCGGTCACCCGGTCCTTCAGGCCCGGCAGCGTCGCGGTGCCGCCGGCCAGCATCACGTAGTGAACCTTGTGATGCGGCGTGCTGGTGAAGAAGTACTGCAACGCGCGGCCGATTTCCTGCGACAGGCTGTCGACGAACGGGGCGAGCAGCGAGGCCTCGTAGTCATCAGGCAGATCGCCGGCCAGCTTCTTTTGCTCCGCCTCTTCGAATGAAAAGCCGTACTGGCGCGAGATCAGCTGCGTGAGCTGCGAGCCGCCGAAGGCCTGGTCGCGGTCGTACAGCATCTCTTCGTCGCGCAGCACTTTCAGGCTGGTCGTGTCGGCGCCGATCTCGAACAGAGCGACCAGCGCATCCTTGCCCTCGTTGGGCAGCGCACCGACCAGCCGGCTCATCGCGAGACGCGAGGCGTGCGATTCGATGTCGAGCACCACCGGCTTCAGGCCGGCCGCCTCGGCGAGACCCTGGCGGTCCTGCACACGATCTTTGCGCGAGGCCGCGATCAGCACTTCGACATCGCCGACCGAGGTCGGGCTCGGCCCGATCACGCTGAAGTCGAGACTCACTTCGTCAAGGGAAAACGGAATGTACTGGTTAGCTTCCGTTTCAACCTGCAACTCGAGCTCTTCCTCGCGCAGACCCGCCGGCAGCATGATCTTCTTCGTGATCACGGCCGACTGCGGCATCGCCATCACAACCTGCCGAGTCCTCGAGCCGCTCTTCGTGACGACTCGTTTGACGGCCTCGGCGACTTCGTCGAACTTCTCGATCTGGCCATCGGCAATCCAGCCCTTTTCGAAGCTTTCCATGCCGAATCGCTCCAGCACGTACTCGCCGCCGGCTGTCTGTCCGAGCTCCACCAGCTTGACGCTCGATGAGCTGATGTCCAGCCCGATCATTGGCGGATGTTTGCGCCCCAACAAGGTGTCCAGGAAACTCACGACGCCTTTCCCCCAGCGCTCGAACAGGCCTGCTGGATTGTTAATAAGTTACTTGAATGCTAGCAGTAAAGCCTTTGTGCCACAAAGAAAAAGCCGGGTTTTGCCGCCGCTTCTCGTTGCAAAACTCACACGCGGATCGGACGTCACAATCGGTTGCGGGTGAACCCTGAGCATGGGTTGCAACAGCGCTTCGCTGTTTCACTTGCAGGGCCCAGCGGAGCACCGCTTTTTGTACGTTGGCGCTTGCCTGGCACCCTCGTATCGACCGAATCGGGCGGTTTCTATAATGCCGGAGTCAACGCTGGAGTCTCATGAGTGAAACCGAGCGCGAGGCCAGCCGGCCCGCCACCGTATCGTCTCTGCCACCGTGGGCCCGTTGGCTGACCAAGAGCGTGGCTTGGCTGTTCGCGCTGGCCGCGGGGCTGGCGCTCAGCGTTGTCATGCTGGTGGTGATCGCGCTGTCGGTCGCGTATCCGAATCTGCCCGAGATCAGCGGGCTGATGGACTACCGGCCGAAGCTGCCGATGCGCATCTTCTCGGCCGACGGCGTGCTGCTCGGCGAATACGGTGAGGAGCGCCGCAATTTCGTACCGCTCGCACAAATCCCGAAGGTGATGCAGGAGGCGGTGCTCGCCTCCGAGGACGCGCGCTTCTATCAGCACAGCGGCGTCGACGTCAAAGGCGTGTTCCGGGCTGGCCTTGCACAGTTCAGCCGTTCGCGCAGCCAGGGCGCCTCGACGATCACGATGCAGGTCGCGCGCAACTTCTACCTCTCCACCGAGAAGACCTACACGCGCAAGATCTACGAGATGCTGCTGGCTTTCAAGATGGAAAGCCTGCTGACCAAGGATCAGATCCTCGAGATCTACATGAATCAGATCTTCCTCGGCCAGCGCGCCTACGGGTTCGCATCGGCCGCGGAGATCTATTTCGGCAAGCCGCTGAAGGACATCTCGATCGCCGAAGCCGCGATGCTCGCCGGGCTGCCGCAGGCACCGTCGGCGTACAACCCGATCAACAATCCCGACCGCGCCAAGTCCGGGCAGACGCGCATCCTCGATCGCATGGTCGACAACGGCTACATCACGCCGGACCAGCGCGAAGCGGCCAAGAACGAGGTGCTGCGCTATCGAGCGCCGACCGAGGTCGCGGTGCACGCCGAATACGTCGCCGAAACTGCGCGCCAGCTGATCTTCTCGCAGTACGGCGAGGATGCCTACACGCGCGGCCTGAATGTCTACCTGACGCTGAAGTCCGATGACCAGATGGTCGCCTATCGCGCTTTGCGCAAGGGCATCATGGACTACGAGCGCCGTCAGGTCTACCGCGGCCCCGAGGACTATGTCGATCTGCCGGCGAACCCCAAGGAGATCGATGCCCGCATCGCCGAGGCGTTGCAGGACCATCCCGACAACGACGAGCTGAAAGCCGCGATCGTCACCGAGGCGAATCCGAAGAAGGTCGTCGCCGTGCTGCAAAGCGGCGATGCGATCACGGTGACCGGCGACGGGCTGAAGCCGGTGACATCCGGCCTCGTGCCCAAGGGCAACCCGAAGACGCAGATCCGCCCCGGCGCCGTCGTGCGACTGGTCCAGGGTCCCAAGGGAGACTGGAGCGTCACGCAGCAGCCCGAGGTCGAAGGCGCGTTCATCGCGATCGACCCGCGCACCGGCGCGATCCGCGCGATGGTCGGCGGCTTCGACTACGCGAAGAGCAAGTTCAACCACGTGACCCAGGCGTGGCGCCAGCCGGGCTCCAGCTTCAAGCCGTTCATCTACTCGGCCGCGCTCGAAAAAGGCTTCACGCCGGCAACCGTGATCAACGACGCGCCGCTGTTCTTCGACGCCACGTCCACCGGCAGCCAGCCGTGGGAGCCGAAGAACTACGACGGGAAGTTCGAGGGCCCGATGTCGCTGCGGCGCGGGCTCGAGAAGTCGAAGAACATGATCTCGATCCGCATCCTGCAGGCGATCGGCACGCAGTACGCCCAGCAGTGGATCACGCGCTTCGGCTTCGAGGCCGACAAGCACCCCGCCTACCTGCCGATGGCGCTGGGAACCGGCTCGGTCACACCTCTGCAGATGGCCACCGCGTACAGCGTGTTCGCGAACGGCGGCTACCGCGTCAACCCAGTCCTGATCAGCAAGATCACCGACACGAAGGGCCGCGTGCTGAACGAAGCGGTCGTGCCGCCGCTGGACGAGACGATGCGCACGCTGGATGCGCGCAACGCGTTCGTGATGGACAGCCTGCTGCAATCGGTGGCCGCGCGCGGCACCGCGGCGGCGGCGCAGCGCACGCTGGGCCGCACCGACCTCTACGGCAAGACCGGCACGACGAACGACTCGATCGACACCTGGTTCGCCGGCTTCCAGCGCAGCGTCGTCGGCATCGTCTGGATCGGCTACGACAACCCGCGCAAGCTCGGCGACAACGAGACCGGCGGCGGCCTCGCGTTGCCGATCTGGATCGACTACATGAGGGTTGCGTTGAAGGGGGTGCCGGTGCAGCCGTTCACGCCACCCGACGGCGTCGTCAACATGAACGACGAGTGGTACTACGAAGAGTTCGCGCGCGGCTCGGGTGTCAGCAGCCTGGGCCTGGAGGACAAGATGCCGGGCAACGCCCCGTCCGCACCCGACGAGGAAGAGCGAAAGAGCATCCTCGATCTCTTCAAGAGATAGAGATGCCCAACTCAATCAAGCCGGCGGCTTGAAAACAACCGGCTTGCCGCCCTGCTCGCTCGCACACGCCGAGAGCGCTTCGAAGAACTCGCGCCCTTCGCGATCGCGCCACAGACCCTCGACGAACTTGTAGTGATAACCACCGGCGCGCGCCGCCATCCACAGTTCGTGCAGCGGAGGTTGCGTGTTCAGCACGATCTTGCTGCCGTTCGGGAAGCCCAGCTCGAGCAGCCCGCCGGTACGGTGCGCGTCGATGTCGATCACATCGTCCTGCAGCAGCGCATCGACCCGTGCTTCGACCGCGGCCAGCAGCGCGCCCGTCTTCGCGTGGTACTCGGCATCGCTCAACGGAGTGGGGTGGATCTCGGTGCTCATTGTCGCGCTGGCTAGAATCGCCGCATGCTGCAGCGCAAGACGAGTGTAGCGGCCGCAACGAAGGCTGCGTCGAAAGTAGGTGCTTGGATCGCCGCGGGCGTGCTGCTCGCGGCTTGCGGCCAGAAAGGCCCGCTGATGCTGCCGGCACCGCCCGCCGCATCGGCGCCCGCTTCGGCGGCGGCGCGCTGATGGCCGCCGTACCCTCGCCGCTGCCCGGCGCCCCCCACATCGCGTATCGCAACGGCGAGCTGTACGTCGAGGGCTGCGCGCTGCGCGCGCTCGCCGCCGACCACGGCACGCCGCTGTATGTCTATTCGCGCAGCGCCATGCTGGAAGCACTCGGAAGCTACCAGCGCGCGCTGGCCGGGCGCGACCACCTGATCTGCTACGCGATGAAGGCGAACTCGAGCCTGGCCGTGCTGCAGACCTTTGCCGAAGCAGGCTGCGGCTTCGACATCGTCTCCGGCGGCGAGCTGGCCCGCGTGCTCGCGGTCGGCGTCGATGCCGCGCGCATCGTGTTTTCCGGTGTCGGCAAGACCCGCTCGGAGATGCGCCAAGCGCTCGAGGCCGGTGTGCTGTGCTTCAACGTCGAGAGCGACGGCGAACTCGAGGTTCTGTCGCAGGTCGCGGCGGAAACGGGCCGGGTCGCCAAGGTCAGCCTGCGCGTGAACCCGGACGTCGATGCCGGCACGCATCCCTACATCTCGACCGGACTCAAGGCGAACAAGTTCGGCATCGCGCACGACCACGCGCTCGAGAGCTACCGCCGCGCGGCGGCGCTGCCGGGACTCGAGGTCGTCGGCATCGACTGCCACATCGGCTCGCAGATCACCGCGATCGGTCCGTATCTGGATGCGCTCGATCGTGTGCTCGATCTGGTCGAGGCCATCGAAGCGCAAGGCATCGCGATCCACCACGTCGACGTCGGTGGCGGCCTGGGCATCGCGTACGGCGACAGCGAAACCCCGCCTTCGGCCGAATCGCTGGTGCGTGCCATGCTCGAGCGCATCGACGCACGCGGCCACGGCCATCGCAAGGTGCTGCTGGAGCCGGGGCGCTCGCTGGTCGGCAACGCCGGAGTGCTGCTCAGCGAAGTGCTCTATGTCAAACCGGGCGAGGCCAAGAACTTCTGCATCGTCGACGCGGCGATGAACGACCTCGCGCGGCCCGCGATGTACCAGGCGTGGATGCAGATCGTCGCGTGCCGCGACCGCGACTACGCACCGGTGCTCTACGACGTCGTCGGGCCGGTCTGCGAGTCAGGCGACTGGCTCGGTCGCGATCGATGGCTTGCCGTTCAACCGGGCGACCTGATCGCGGTGCTGTCCGCCGGTGCGTACGGGATGACGATGGCGGGCAACTACAACACGCGGCCGCGCGCAGCCGAGGTCATGGTCAGCGGCGAGCACGCGTGGCGGATTCGCGAGCGCGAGACGACGGCGGATCTGTTCCGCCACGAGCATTTGCTGCCGCGGAACTAGATCCGCCCTTCCTCGACGGCGTGGCAGGCGACCTGCACGCCTTTGAAGCTCAGCAGTGCCGGGCGCTCGGCCTTGCAGCGCGCATTCGCATGCGGGCAACGCGGGTGGAACGAGCAGCCGCTCGGCGGATTCAGCGGATTCGGCACCTCGCCCTGCACCGGCGTGCGTGCGCGGCCGCTCATGTGGATGTCGGGGATCGCATCGAGCAGCATGCGCGTGTACGGGTGGCGCGGCCGCGCGAACAGCTCGGCCTTGTCGGCCAGCTCGACCAACCTGCCGAGGTACATCACGCCGACCTGGTCGGACACATGCCGCACGACCGCGAGGTTGTGCGAGATGAACAGATAGGTCAGGCCCTGCCGGCGCTGCAGGTCCTTCATGATGTTGAGCACCTGGGCCTGCACCGACACGTCGAGCGCCGAGGTCGGCTCGTCGCAGACCAGGAACTCGGGCCGCGTCGCGAGTGCGCGCGCGATCGAGATCCGCTGACGCTGCCCACCCGAGAACTGGTGCGGGAACTTCTCGGCGTCGGCAGGCGCGAGGCCCACCGAGCGCAGCAGCTCGGCCACATGCGTGCGCAGCTCGGCAGCGCCCATGCTTCTCGCCTTGCCATCGCCCGCGTCGACCAGGCCGTGTTCCTTCAGCGGTTCGCCGACGATGTCGGCGACCTTCCAGCGCGGGTTCAGGCTGGCATACGGATCCTGGAAGATCATCTGCATGCGCCGCCGCAGCGCGAGCGCGGTGCGCGAACCCGAGCGCAGCGCGTCGCTCGTCTCGGTGCCGTCGAAGCGCATATGCCCACGCGTCGGCGCGTACAGGCCCACGAGCAGTCGCGCGACAGTGCTCTTGCCACACCCTGATTCACCGACCAGCGCCAGCGTCTTGCCGCGTTCGATCGTGAAGCTGACGCCGTCGACCGCATGCACGAACTGGCGCGGCTTGCGCTCGACCACCCGGTTCAGCCACGGCGGCGAAACGTCGAAGGTCTTGGCCAGGTCGGCCACGTCGACCAGCGGCACGGCCGACGGCTCCTTGAGCACCGCGCTCATGCCGCCGCCTTCATGTCCGCGGCATGCAGCCAGCATGCCGCCTGTGTCGCCTGCGCCGGCATCAGATCGGGCCGCTCGGCGCGGCAGCGTGCGAACACCTTCGGGCAGCGCGGATTGAACGCACAACCGGCGGGAATCGCCGTCAGCCGCGGCATCGCGCCGTCGATCTGCAGCAGGCGCTCGCGGTCTTCGTCCATCGCCGGGATCGAACCCATCAGCCCGACCGTGTAGGGATGCGCGGGCGAGTGGATCACGTCGTGCACCGGACCGATCTCGGCGACGCGTCCGGCGTACATCACGGCGACGCGGTCGCAGGTCTCGGCGATCACGCCCATGTCGTGCGTGACCAGCATCACCGCGGCGCCGTGGTCGCGGCACAGGCGCTTCAACAGCGAGATGATCTGCGCCTGGATCGAGACGTCCAACGCCGTCGTCGGCTCGTCGGCGACGATCAGCTTGGGCCCGGCCGCCAGCGCGAGCGCGATCACGACGCGTTGCCGCATGCCGCCGGAGAACTGGTGGGGAAACTGATCGATGCGCTGCTCGGCGGCGGGAATGCCGGTCTCCTTCAGCAGGTCGATCGCACGCCGGCGGGCCTCGTCGGCGCTGACGTCCAGATGCGTCTGGATCGTCTCGACCAGTTGCCGCCCGATCGTGTACAGCGGGTTCAACGAGGTCAGCGGATCCTGGAAGATCGCGCCGATGTGGCGGCCGCGGATCTTGCGCATCTCCTCGTAGGGCAGGTTGTCGATGCGGCGCCCGTCGAAGCGGATCTCGCCGCCGGCCACTCGCCCCGGTGGATCGAGCAGCCCGATGATGGACGCACCGGTCAGCGACTTGCCGGCGCCCGACTCGCCGACCACACCGAGGATCTCCCCCGGCGCGATCTCGAACGACACGTCATCGAGCGCGACCAACGTCGCATGGCGCGTCGGGAACTCGACGCGCAGGTGGCGGACTTCGAGCAGCGGCGCAGTCATCGGCGATGTCGGATCTCGGTGTTCGTCATTTGGATGCAACCACCGGCGGCGTGCAGCCGCCGATCGGCTCCTGATAGTCGACCTTGACGGTGAAGTCGTTCAACAAACGGTTGTCCTTCACCGCGACCAGGTAGTAGCGCGTGCACGGCGCGACGTTCAGATCTATCGTGCGCTGCTCGCCGTACCGGCTGGTGCTCGTCGGGGGACCTTGCACCGTGACCTGGCGCAGGCCGGGGTCGACTTCGACCGGGCTGAACACCGTGTCCTTCCCATCGACACGAACGATCTGCACCGCATGGGTGTCGATCGGCGCCTTGTAGTAACGATGGCCGTCGAGCTGCGAGTAGTGATAGCCGGCGCTGGCACAGCCCACGAGCACGGCGGCGGCGAACAGCGGGGCGACGATGAGCGGCCTGAACGAAGACGCGATCCTCATGGCAACCTCCATCGAATGGATCGAACAGCGGAGTCCGGTTCGACTCTGAACGCCATCGCAGGTTCACGCATCCGAGTGCCCTCAGCGCAGCCGCGGATTCAGCGCATCGCGCAACCAGTCGCCGAAGAGATTGATGCTCAGCGCGATCAACAGCAGCATCGAGCCGGGGAAGACCACCAGCCACCAGGCACCGGAGAACAGTTGTTTCTGCCCCTCGTTGATGAAGGTCCCCAGCGACGGCGAAGTCGGCGACACGCCGACGCCGAGGAACGACAGCGTTGCCTCGGTCTGGATCGCAGTCGCGACGTGAATGGTGGCCAGCACCAGCACCGGCCCGAGAACATTCGGCAGCACGTGCTTGAGCATGATGCGCACCGGCGGCACGCCGACGACGCGCGCCGCCTGCACGTATTCTTTGTGGCGCTCGACCATCGTCGAGCCGCGCACCGTGCGCGCGTACTGCACCCAGCCGGGCAACGCGATCGCGACGATCAGCACGCCGAATGCCAGCTTGTCGTGCGCGTCCGGGAACAGCGCGCGGCCAACGCCGGCGACCAGCAGCGCAACC
Organism: Burkholderiaceae bacterium; assembly: GCA_035280545.1. Lineage (GTDB taxonomy): Bacteria > Pseudomonadota > Gammaproteobacteria > Burkholderiales > Burkholderiaceae_C > DATCSE01. The sequence goes on from DATEFR010000254.1 coordinate 10,675, forward strand.
AGGATAGGCGGGAACGACAGCATCACGTCGCAGACCCGCATGACGAAGGCATCGACCCGGCCGCCGAGATAGCCCGACAGCAATCCGAACGCCACGCCGATGATCACCGAGACGATCACCGACGCGCAGCCGATGAGCAGCGAGATGCGCGCGCCGTACATCAGCGCCGAGAGCACGTCACGACCCTGCTCGTCGGTGCCGAGCCAGTACTTCGCGTTGCCGCCGTCCATCCACGCCGGCGGCAGCATCGAATCGCTGAGTTCGAGCGTGGCCAGATCGAACGGGTTGTGCGGCGCGATCAGGCTGGCGAACAGCGCACAGACGATGCAGACCAGCGCCACCGCTGCCGCGCCTATCGCCATCGGCGAGCTGCGGAACGAATGCCAGACGTCGCCGGCAAAAAAACGCGCCACTGCGCCGGGCGCCTTGGGCGGCGTCGCGGGGATGGCACTCATCGTCGGACTGTCGCCTGCCGTACTGCCGCGCCGACGATCATTGCGCTCCGGGCTTGCCGCCCTTCATCGTCATCCACTTGAAGTACATGTAGTTGGTCGGCAGCTGCGTCAGCGTCACGTTCTTGCTGTACGCCCAGGCGAGCGCCTGCTGATGCAGCGGGATGTGGCCGATGTCGTCCTGGTGGATCTTGAACGCCTCCTTGATCATCTCGGCGCGCTTGGCGGCATCGGTCTCGACCTGGATCTTGGTCGTCAGCTCGTCGAGCTTCGGATTGCTGTAGCTGCCGAGGTTGTACTGGCCCTGACCCTTGTCGGTCGGCGTGGCCATCAGGTTGTGCAGCGCATCGTGCGCATCGGCGGTGCTGGGTGTCCAGCCGAGCATGTAGAAGCTCGTGTCGCGCCGCAGGATCTTCGGGAAATAGGTGTTCTTCGTCTCGGCCGTCAAGTTGATCTTGACGCCGATGCGCGCGAGATTGGCGGCGACCGCCTGGCAGACGGCCGCGTCGTTGACATAGCGGTCGTTCGGGCAATTCATGCCGACCTCGAAGCCGTTCGGATAGCCGGCCTCGGCCAGCAGCTTCTTCGCCGCCTCGACGTCGTACGGCAGCCGCTTGTTCATGTCGGGCTGGAAACCGCGCACGCCAGGGCCGACCATCTCGGCGGTGGGCGTCGCGGCGCCGCGCATCACGCGCGCCTTGATCGTCTCCTCGTCGATCGCCTGGTAGAACGCCTGGCGCACGCGCTTATCCTTGAACGGGTTCTTGCCCTTGACGCTGCTGAACAGCAGCTCATCGCGCTTCTGGTCCATGCCGAGAAAGATCGTCCGCAGCTCGGGGCCCTGCAGCACCGTGTAGCTGCCCGAGCCCTTGATGCGCTCGACGTCCTGCAGCGGCACCGGCTCCATCACGTCGAGCTCACCCGAGAGCAGCGCGGCCACGCGCGTCGCGTCGTTGCCGATCGGCGTGAAGACGATCTCGTCGACGTTGCCCTCGATCTTGTCCCAGTAGTTGAAGTTGCGCACGAGCACCGTGCGCACCGACGGCTGGCGCTCCTTCAATCGGTACGGCCCTGTGCCGTTGGCCTTGAAGCTCGCGGTGTTCTCGATGCCCTTGCGCCGGTCGACCGGCTTCTCCGCCTTGTTGTCCTCGCACCATTTCTTGCTCATCATCGCGAAGACGGTGAGCGTGTCGGGCAGGATCGGAAACGGCGAGAGCGTCTCGACGTCGACCGTGTGGTCGTTGATCTTGCGCACCTCCTTGATCGGCGCGACGTAGCCGCGCATGTCGCTGCCGGGGTCGGCGGCGCGCTTGAAGCTGAAGACGACGTCGTCCGCCGAGAACGGTGTGCCGTCGTGGAATTTGACGCCCTTGCGCAGCTCGAAGCGCCACACGGTCGGCGAGGTCTGGGTCCACTTGGTTGCCAGCACCGGCACGACCGACATGTCCTTGCCGCGGCCGACCAGCGGCTCGTAGACATTGGTGTCGAAGCTCAGCTGCAGCGACTCGTTCAGCGAATGCGGGTCCATCGATTGCACATCGCCCTGGTTCGCGACGCGCAGCGTGACCGCGTGCGTGAGGCTGGTGGCCAATGCCAGCGCGGTCATCAGAACAGTCGATTTGAGTGTCATCGAAAGTCTCCGGTTAAGGACAAAAGGGGCGGACTATAACAATGGCCTCGTCAATGTCCGCCCGCCGACTTCTCGATCCGCAAGCGCGGGTCGACGGCGAAGTACAAGAGGTCGACGATCAGATTGATCACGACGAAGATCAGCGCGATCAAACACAGGTAGGCGGCCATCACCGGGATGTCGGCGAAGTTCACCGCCTGGATGAACAACAGGCCCATGCCGGGCCACTGGAACACCGTCTCGGTGATGATCGCAAACGCGATCAGCGCGCCGAGCTGCAGGCCCGTGATCGTGATCACCGGCACCAGCGTGTTCTTCAACGCGTGGCCGAAATGGACGGCGCGGTCCGACAGGCCGCGCGCCCGCGCGAACTTGATGTAGTCGGCGCGCAGCACCTCGAGCATCTCGGCGCGCACCAACCGCATGATCAGCGTGAGCTGGAACACCGCCAGCGTGATCGCCGGCAGGATCAGATGCTTCCAGCCGTCGACCGTCAGCAAGCCGGTCGCCCAGTGCCCCAGCGCGACGACCTCTCCGCGCCCGAAGCTCGGCAGCCATTTCAGCGTCACCGCGAACACCAGGATCAGCAGGATGCCAATCAGGAAGGTCGGCAACGAGACGCCGAGCAGCGACAGCGTCATCAGCGTCTGCGACAAGAACGTGCCGCGCCGCAGCGCGGCATAGACGCCCATCGGGATGCCCAGCAGCAGCGCCAGGAGCGCCGCCGACAGCGACAACTCGAGCGTCGCCGGCAGGCGCTCGGCGATCAGCGATGAAACGAGGCGGCCCTGGCGCAGGCTCAGCCCGAACTCGCCTCGCACGGCCCGGCCGACGAAGTGTGCGAACTGCACCGGGAACGGCTTGTCCAGCCCGAGATCGACGCGCAGTTGCTGGCGCTGCTCCGGCGTGGCGTCCTGCCCCAGGATGTTGTTGACCGGGTCGCCGACATACTGGAACAGCATGAACGCGATGAACGCAACCGTGAGCATCACGATCACGGCTTGAACGAGGCGGCGCAGGACGAATACGAGCATGAAGAAACGAGAGTGTCCGGCCATGAGAGCAAAAGCCGAGCCACCCGTCAAAGGGGAATGCCCCATGAGCGTGCGTCATGGGATTCGCCCGGGCAAGAAAAAGGCCGCCCGAAGGCGGCCTGGATCTCTGCTCGTGGCTTGCGCGAGGCAAGCGTCCGATCAGAAGAAGTGGCGCATACCCACTTCGAAGCCCTTGGACTTGCCGCCGGCGGTCGGAGCCGCAGTCGCGCTCGAGCCGACCGAGCCCAGCGAGATCGCCGAAGCGCTGTCGTTGTCGACAATCGCGCCGGTCGCGTACAGGGCCGTACGCTTCGACAGGTTGTAGACGTAGCCCAGCGCGAACTTCTTGACCTTGTTGCCGTCTTGCGCAGCGACCGGCGAGTTCAGCTTGCTCTGCTCGCCACCGACGTGGATTTCGCCTTGACCCAGCGGAACCACGACGCTGATCGAGAAGATGTTGTCCTTGTAGTCGAGGACCTTCTCTTGGTTGAAGTAACCCAGCAGCTTGACGACGCCGAAGTCGTACGAACCGCCGATGTTGAAGCTCTTGTACGACTCAGCGCTCGCCGCAGGCGTAGCACCCACCACCGCGAAACCGCCGGTGCTGACGCGCTCTTGCGCGTACGAAGCGGCGATGTCGAACGGGCCAGCGGCGAAGCCGATGCGGCCACCGACGTAACGCCCGGCAGCGGTCGCCTCAGCGGCGGCGGCCATCACCTGACCATACACGCCACCGATGTTCGACGGCAGGAAGTAGCCCACCGCGTTGTCGGCGCGAACGAAGTCGGTCGCCTGGAGTTGCTTGATGCCCGACGAATCGCCCAGGCCGTTGGTGCCGAACGCGTCGAACACCGTGTTGTTCCAGAAGCTCGGGGTGTAGTCGCGGCCGAGGCGGACTTCACCGAAACCACCCGACAGGCTGACCGTCGAACGACGGTTCCAGAACTTCGCGTTCGCGGTACCGGTGTCGGCGTTGATGCCAGACAGCAGCACGAAGCTCGCCTTCAGGCCGCCACCCAGGTCTTCCACACCGCGGAAGCCCAGCTGGCTGCTGTTGATGCCGTCCTGGCTCAGCGACACGCGCTTGGAGGATCCGTCGTTCTTAACGTAGCGGCCGTTGAGGTCGATGGTGCCGTACAGCGTCACCGAGGATTGAGCCGACGCAACGCCAGCGAAACCGCCCAGAACTGCGAGAGCGAGCAGAGATTTTTTCATTGCAACTATCTCCTAGGTTGAACAAGAGGTCCCGATCGCAAATCACCCTCTGTTGGGCAGATCAGGCACAACCCCCTCAGCGGAAGTTGTGCGTATTGCACCAGAGGGGCCCTGCACTGGAAAGCTTTGGCGGCCAAAAAAGGACTTTATGTTGTCTGAGCACAACGAGATTGCGGGCCGCTGCCGCACCGTTTTGCCGAGCTTCTCGAGCTCGGTGCCGCGGGCTTTTTTCGGCCTGCGCTATCCTCGTGACACTCCATCCGGAAGCTCGATGACCGCCCCGCGCATCCCGTTGCTCACCTCCCCGATCGACGACTTGCTGGCAGCCGCCGACGGCGCACTGCGTGCGGTCAGCGGAGCCAGCCGATCACAGCGCCCGACGCCGGCCCGCGATGAGGGCGACATTGCCGCGCTGACCGATGCCGAGCGCCGCCTTTCGGGCGCTCTGATGCGGGTCAATCACGTGGGGGAGGTGTGCGCGCAGGCGCTGTACAGCGCGCAGGCGTTGAGCACGCGCAACGCCGCGCTGCGCCGCAACTTCGAGCAAGCGGCTCAAGAGGAAACCGATCACTTGGCGTGGACGCGCCAGCGCCTGCGCGAGCTCGGCGCGCACGCGAGCGTGCTGAATCCGCTGTGGTACGCAGGCGCCTTCGGCATCGGCCTGGTCGCGGGACGCGCCGGCGACGCGATCAGCCTCGGCTTCATGGCCGAGACCGAGCGCCAGGTCGAAGAACACCTCGCCGGCCACCTGACCCGGCTGCCGGAGCGCGACACCGCGTCACGCGCGATCGTTCGTCAGATGAAGGACGACGAAGCCGCGCACGCGGCCGCGGCGGAGCGTTCGGGCGGCATCAAGCTGCCGATCCCGATCCGCTGGGCGATGCGCGCGGCGGCCAAGGTCATGACGACCACCGCACACCGCCTCTGAGCCGCGGCTCAGGCGTTCTCGACCACGAAGCTCGTCGTGATCTCGGCGGTCTTGCCGAGCATGATGGTCGCCGAGCAGTACTTGTCGTGCGACAGCTTCACCGCGCGCTCGACTGCCGCCTCGGTGAGGCCGACGCCGCGCACGATGAAGTGCAGATGGATCTTCGTGAACACTTTCGGGTCGGTGGCCGCGCGCTCGGATGTCACGACGACACGGCAGCCGCGCACGTCATGTCGCCCGCGTTGCAGGATCAGCACCACGTCGTAGGCCGTGCAGCCGCCGGTGCCGGCCAGCACTGTTTCCATCGGCCTCGGCGCGAGGTTGTGGCCGCCGCCATCGGGGGCGCCATCCATCGTCAGCAGGTGGCCGCTGCCGGTCTGCGCCGAAAACGCCATGCCGTTGGCCGGCATCCAGTCGATCGTGCATTCCATCGTGTCGAAACTCCATCGAATTCTTCGAAATACGCACCGATGCAGGGCGGCATGCACTGCATTTTGCCGACGTCGTCACACCTTCGAGTTTCTTCACTCAAAGACCCCGCGCCGCGATATTGCAGCGCAGCATGAAAACGTCTACACTGAACCGCATTCGGGAAGGCAAATTGTTCCCGAGCCGATTGTCTCCTCCACCTCCTCCATTGGTGGATTCAGCCCAAGGCAGCGATGCCTTGGGCTTTTTTCTTGGCCGGCCCACGGACGTATGATGCGGCGCCGCAAATCCGCGGCAGGCTGGAGATCGAATGGCGCCCCCGACGAAGAACAACAAGAAGAACAACAGCACCCGCAAAAGCGCGACTCGAACAGCCTCGTTGCGCGGCGCCCCCTCGCTGGCCGACTACCTGCAGAAGATACTGACTGCGCGCGTCTACGACGTCGCGACCGAAACCCCGCTCGACCTTGCGCGCAGCCTCAGCAAGCGCGTCGCCAATCAGGTACTGCTCAAACGCGAGGACACCCAGCCGGTGTTCAGCTTCAAGCTGCGCGGCGCGTACAACAAGATGGCGCATCTGCCGCCCGAGCAGCTCGCGCGCGGCGTGATCTGCGCGTCGGCCGGCAATCATGCACAAGGCGTCGCGCTGGCTGCCAGGCAGCTCGGCTGCAAGGCGATGATCGTGATGCCGGTGACCACGCCCAAGGTCAAGGTCGATGCGGTGCGTGCGCTCGGCGGCGAAACAGTGCTGCACGGGGAGAGCTACTCCGATGCGTACGCGCACGCGCTGGAGCTCGAGAAGGCGCACGGCCTGACTTTCGTGCATCCGTTCGACGACCCCGACGTGATCGCCGGCCAAGGCACGATCGCCATGGAGATCCTGCGTCAGCACCAGGCGCCTATCGACGCGATCTTCGTCGCGATCGGCGGCGGCGGGCTGATCTCCGGCGTGGCCGCGTATATCAAGTCGGTGCGGCCCGAGATCAAGGTGATCGGCGTGCAGACGAACGACTCGGATGCGATGCTGCGCTCTGCGAAGTCGGGCAAGCGCGTGCAGTTGCACGACGTGGGGCTGTTCGCCGACGGCACCGCGGTCAAGATGGTCGGTGAGGAAACCTTCCGCCTCGCGCACGCGCTGGTCGACGAGTATGTGACCGTCGACACCGACGCCGCATGCGCCGCCATCAAGGACGTGTTCCAGGACACGCGCAGCATCCTCGAACCTTCGGGCGCCTTGAGCGTCGCGGCGATCAAGCAGTACGTCGAGACGCACCGCTGCAAGGGCAGGACCTTCGTCGCGATCACCAGCGGCGCGAACATGAACTTCGACCGGTTGCGCTTCGTCGCCGAGCGGGCCGAGGTCGGCGAGGAGCGCGAGGCGCTGTTCGCGGTGACGATCCCCGAGGAGCGCGGCAGCTTCAAGCGCTTCTGCGAACTGATCGGGCCGCGCGCGGTCACCGAGTTCAACTACCGGATCTCCGATGCAGAGCGGGCGCACGTGCTGGTCGGCCTCGCGACGGTCAACCGCGGCGAATCGGACAAGCTCGCGCGCAACTTCGAGCGCCACGGCTTCGAGACGCTGAACCTGACGCACGACGAGCTTGCGAAGCAGCACATCCGCCACATGGTCGGCGGGCGCAGCGCGCTCGCGCGCGACGAGCGCCTGTACCGCTTCATCTTTCCCGAACGGCCCGGCGCGCTGATGCGCTTTCTGTCGGCGATGCATCCCGGTTGGAACATCAGCTTGTTCCACTATCGCAACCAGGGTGCGGACTATGGCCGGATCCTGGTCGGAATCCAGGTGCCGCGTGCCGAGCGCCAGGAGTTCCGCGAATTCCTCGAGACGCTGGCCTATCCGCACGAGGACGAAACCGACAACCCCGTCTATCGCTTGTTCCTGCGCTGAGCCCGCCGCGCATGGATTGCCGCGAAGCGCCCACGAGCCCCACAATCGCGCCATCATGTCGGTCAACCGTTCGCTGATCACGCCCACCTCCAATCCGCTGATGGAGCAGGCGCTGCGCAAGAAGCTGCAGCGGCGCGCCGAGACCACCGGCGGGCTGGGCGAACTGGAGCCGCTCGCGGTGCGGCTCGGGCTGATCCAGAACACGCTGAAACCGCGCTTTCGCACGCCGCAGATCACGATCTTCGCGTCCGACCACGGGCTCGCGGTCGACGGGATGAGCGGGGCCGGCCCGACCGGTCGGCAATCGACCGCCCAGCTCGCGCATCAGCTGCTGACCTCGCAACTGCCGGTCGCGGTGTTCGCGCGCATTCAGGGGCTGGAGTTGTCGGTGGTCGACTGCGGCGTCGCCGAGTCGGTCGCGCCGCACGCGCGGCTGCTCGCACGCAAGATCGCACACGGTACGCGCAATGCGCGGGTCACGTCGGCGATGTCGCTGGACCAGGCGCATGCGGCGATCCGCGCCGGCATGGAAATCGCCGACTCGCTCGCCGGCAACGCGGTCGCCTGCGCCGGTATCGGCGTCGGCTCGCACCAGAGCGCAGCGCTGGTGTTGTCGCGCCTGTCGGGTGCGCGGCTCAGCGACCTGCTGATCTCCGGCCCCGACATGGAAGAGCGCGAGCTCGCGCATCTGATGTCGGTGCTGCAGGCCGCGCAGGCGCGGCACAAGGACGTGATCGATCCGGTCGAAGTGCTGGCCGCGTTCGGCGGCTTCGAGATGGCGATGATGGTGGGCGTCATGCTGGTGGCGAGCAGCAAGCGCCATCTGGTGATGGTCGACGGCATGCCCGCGTGCGCCGCCCTGATGGTCGCCGCGCGCATCGCGCCGGCAGTCACCGACTACTGCGTCTATGCGCGCAGCCACAGCCATCAAGGGCTGGACCAGGCGTTCGCGCTGTTCCACGCATCGGCGCTGCTCGAGCTGGGCATGGAGAGCACCGACGGAACCGGCGCCACGCTCGCCTGGCCGCTGGTACGCAGCGCGGCAGCGTTGCTCAGCGAAGTGGCCGAAGGCGAAGAGGCGGGTCCGACGCATCCTGGCGGGATGAATTCGAACTTCGATTCAGGGCGCGGGGTGCCGTCGACTTCCGGTCCCGGCGGGCTCCAGCCCACCAGCTCGCGGCCCGCGACGCTGCCGGGCACATTGCCGGTGGCGGCATCGCGGCCAGGCTCCTTGCCGCCGATCTCCGACGACGAACTGCCCACGACGAGTTCGGGCGCAATGCCCAGCGGAAGCGGCGCGACTACTTCGTAGGCGCGTTCGGATCACGCGCCGGCGGCGGCACCACCATCGGCACCTGCGGGTTGTTGGCGTCCACCTGCGGCATCGGCGGCGGTGCCGGTTGCGGCGCCACCGCCGGCGGGGGCTGCACCGCAACGCCCGGGCGCGACGGCAGGGGCTGCGGCGGCACCAGGGGCGTCAGTACCGGCGGCTGATTGACCGGCGCCGGCGAATTCGTCATCGCACCCACTGCCCCGGGCGACGGCAAGGTCCCGGTCGCTGCAGCGGTCGGCGGCGGCAGCTCGAGCTTGATCGACGCCGCACCCTGTGCCGGCCCGATGGCCGCGGTGCGCAGACTGACCGATTGCAGCACCAGCTCGTCGTCGACCCGCGCGCCGACGACATAAGCCTTCGGCGGCTTGCCGTCGACTGCGATCAGCGCGACACCATTGCCTTGCCGCTGCGGGACCGCCGGAGCACCCGGCTGACCCTTGGGCGCCATGATGCCGAGCAGCTTGAAGCGCGAGCTGGCTTCGGGCGAGATCGTTGCGGACGCGGCAGCGACCGGCGCGCTGCCGAGCACGCGCGACAGGTCGGCTCGCACCGCCGCGGCATCGCCGACCGCCACCGTGTACGACGGCGCCGCCGGCGCGCTGGCGAACAGGCGCAGACCCCAGAACACCGCGGTAGCGGCCACCAGAGCCCAGATGACAAACGCCGAAAGTCGCGCAACCATGCACGATTATGATTCAACAACTTCGCCCACTCACCCTCCGGCCCGCCCCCGGACCCCTCTTGCGATGATGTTGTCCCCTACCTCCGACGCACGCCGCGCCCGCCCCGCACGCGGCTTCACGCTGATCGAGCTGATGGTCGTGCTCGTGATCATCGGCGTGCTCGCCGCGCTGATCGTGCCGAACGTGCTCGACCGCGCCGACGATGCCCGCGTGACCGCCGCGCGCACCGACGTCAACAACCTGATGCAGGCGCTGAAGATGTACAAGCTCGACAACCAGCGCTTCCCGACCGGCGAGCAAGGCCTGCAGGCACTGGTCGCCAAGCCGACCGGCGGCCCTATCCCGCCGAATTGGAAGCCGTACCTCGACAAGCTTCCGAACGACCCGTGGGGCCGTCCGTACATGTATTCCAACCCCGGGTTGAAGGGCGAGGTCGATGTCTACAGCCTGGGTGCCGACGGCGCAGCCGGCGGCGAAGGCAAGAACGCGGACATCGGCAGCTGGCAGTGAGCTAGGCCCGTCGTGAATGTCGTGAACATCGTGAGGACGTGATGCGACCCCACCGTCCCGCGTCCGGCTTCACGCTGATCGAACTGATGATCGTCGTCGTGCTCGTCGCGGTCGCCAGCGCGGTGGCGAGTCTGGCCTTGCGCGATCCGGCCTCGACGCGGCTTGAGCACGAAGGCGCGCGACTCGTCGCACTGCTCGAAGCGGCGCGTACCGAGGCGCGGGCGTCCGGGCTGCCGGCGAGTTGGGAGCCGCGGCCGGAACAAGTCGGCGCCGAGGGTTTTCGTTTTGTCGGATTGCCGACGACCACCGGGCTGCCTTCGAATTGGCTGAACCACGGCGTCACCGCCGAGGTGTTCGGCGCACGCGCGGTGCAGCTGGGACCCGAGCCGCTGATCGGCGCGCAGCGCATTCTGCTGCGGCTCGACGACCAGCGGCTGCAGCTCGAAACCGACGGCCTGGGGCCGTTCATCGTCAGCCCCGAGCAGCCGGTCGCGTCAGCGCAGTGAATTCATCTGCCATCAACATGCGCTCGGCCGCCCGCGGATTCACGCTGATCGAGGTGCTGGTCGCATTGACCATCGTCGCGATCACGCTGGGCGCCGGCATCAAGGCTGCCGGCGCGCTGGCCAACAACGGGCAGCGGCTCGCCGATGTCAGCGCCGCGCAATGGTGCGCCGACAACCAGCTCACCGGACTGCGCCTGGCCCAGGCGACGCCGGGCATCGGCGACTCGGACTTCGCCTGCACCGAGTTCGGGCTGGACTACATCGGCAAGCTGGTCGCGCGGCCGACGCCGAACCCGCTGTTCATCCGCGTCGATGCGACGGTGTCCGGGCAGGACGGACTGCCGATCCTGACCCTGTCGACGGTGATGCGCAAATGACGTCGCTGCGCCCATCGGCCGAACGCCGCCACCCCACCGGCTTCACGCTGGTCGAGGTGCTGGTCGCGCTGCTCGTGATGGCGATCATGGCCGTGATGGCCTGGCAAGGCGTCGACAGCGTCGTGCGCACGCGCAATGCCGGACAGGAGCGGCTCGAGCGCACGCTGCGCTTGAACACCGTGGTCGCGCAATGGGAACAGGACCTCGCGGCGATCCAGGACACGACCGTGATCCCGCTCGCCTTGAGCTGCGACGGCGCGAGCGTGCGCCTCGCGCGGCGCACGTCGACGGGCCTGCAGATCGTGGCCTGGACGCTGCGGCCCAACGCGGGCGGCAGCGTCGGCAACGGCACGCTGGAGCGCTGGGCCGGCCCCAGCGTCACGACCAGCGGCGAGCTGACCGACAGCTGGCTGCGCAGCCTGCAACTGCAAGGCGGCGAGCCGGGTCAGCTGCGCACGCTGACCGGCATCTCGCAGTGGCAGGTCTACTTCTACCAGGGCAATGCCTGGAGCAACTGCCAGTCGACCGGCGACGTCACGGCGGTGTCGACCGCGGCCAGCGGCGCGACGACGCGCCAGGCACTGCCCAAGGGCGTGCGGCTCGTGGTCAGCTTCGCACCGGGCAGCGGACTGAACGGTGATCTGGTGCGCGACGTGCTGCTCGGGCCATGAACACACTGACGAAGCGGCACCTCGCCGCCATCGGCACACGCCGACGCCATGGCCAACGCGGCGCGGCGCTGCTCACCGCGATGATCATCGTCACGCTGATCGCGACGCTCGCCGCCGCGATGGTCTGGCAGCAGTGGCGCGCGGTGCAGGTCGAAGCAGCCGAACGCGCGCGCACGCAGGCGGCCTGGATCCTCTCGGGCGCGCTGGACTGGGCCAAGCTGATCCTGCGCGAGGACCAGCGCAGCGGCAAGCCGACCGCGTTGACCGAGCCGTGGGCCGTGCCGCTGGCCGAATCGCGGCTGTCCACTTTCCTCGCTGCCGACAAGGACAACAACAGCGGCGCCGAAGACGACGGCGTCGAGGCCTTCCTGTCGGGCGCCATCGTCGATGCGCAGGGTCGCTACAACCTGAAGAACTTGATTCTGACGACCGACAGCACGCCCAAGATCGATCCCAACGAGCTCGCGACGCTCGAGCGGCTGTGCCAGGCGCTGGGCGTCGACAGCAGCGTGCCGGGCCGCATCGCCAATGGGCTGCGCGATGCCATCGCCGGCACGAGCGCAAACGCGCCGCTCGAACCCAAGACAGTCTCACAGCTGACCTGGCTGGGCGTCGACAGCGGCACGGTGCAGGCACTCGAGCCGTATGTCGTGGTGCTGCCGGTCGCGACCTCCGTCAACGTCAACACCGCGCCGCGCGAGGTACTGCTCGCGGTGATCAAGAACAACGACGCGGCAACCGCCGAGCGGCTCGTGCAGTGGCGGCAGCGCACGCCATTCAAATCGCTGGCCGACCTTCAGACCCAAGCGCCGTCGCTGGACTTGACGAGCGCGAAGCTCGACGTGCGCAGCAGCTACTTCGAGATCACTGGCCGCTTGCGCCTGGCCGACCGCATCCTCGAAGAACGCTCGCTGCTGCAGCGCTTGCAGAACGGGCAGAGCACGGTCCTCGAGCGCCGGCGCATCGCGAGCCGCGAATCCGGGAATTCCTGAGGGTGCCGCACCTGCTGCCGCCGCGCGACAGCAAGGGCCCCTAAGTCCTTGATTCGTTAACGGCATGTCGTCATCGCGTGCCTACAATGCGCCAACCTTCGCACAGCCGCTACATGTCGACCCTCGTCATCCAACTCCCTCCGCGCCGGCGCCTCAGTTCGCGCAGCCCCGACGCGGCCGAGAACGGCGGTGGCGGCTCGGACCTCGCGACCGAGTACGACTTCGTGACGACGCCCGACGGCCTGCTGCTGCAGCTACAGGGCCACTGCGCGGCATCGCTGCTGCCGAAGGCGAACACCGTGATCGCGGTCGTCGGCGACGCCGACGTGAGCTGGCACCGCATCACGCTGCCGAAGGCGCCGGCCGCGCGGCTGCGTGCCGCGCTGGTCGGCGTGCTCGAAGACGGGCTGCTCGACGATGCCGACACGATCCACCTGGCGGTCGCGCCGCAGGCGAGCGCCGGGCAGCCGACCTGGATCGCCGCGATCGACCGGCGCTGGCTGCGCAACGAGCTGGCCGTGCTCGAGAAAGCCGATGTGTTCGTTGACCGCGTCGTCCCGATGGCCTGGCCCGACGATCCGCCGATCGGGCATTTCGCCGAGATCGAATCCGGCGCCGACGTGCACTCGCCGCACGGCATCGCGCTGAACTGGGCGCATGCGGACGGCGTCGCGAGCATCCGGCTGCACGGCGGGCTCGCGCGGGCGCTGATCCCGAACCCGCCGCCGGTCGGCACGCGCTGGAGCGCGTCGCCCGGTGCCGCATCGGCCGCCGAACAATGGCTGGGCAGCCCGGTGCCGGTGATGCCGCCCGGCGAACGGTTGCTGCAGGCCGCGCGCAGCCTGTGGAACCTGCGCCAGTTCGACCTGACCCAGCGCACCCGAGGCGCGCGCGCGCTGCGCGACTCGATGCGCAAGTTCTTCAGCCCCGAATGGCGGCCGGTGCGCGTGGGCCTGGTCACCTTGGCGCTGGCGCACATCGTCGGCCTGAACCTGTGGGCCTGGCACCAACGCGGCGCGATCGAGACGAAGCGCGTCGAGCTGCGCAGCGTCGCGAAACAGGCATTCCCGCGGGTCAGCGACATGGACATTCAGCGCGACCCGGTCGCCGTGGTCCTGCGCGAAACCCAGACCTTGCGCACGCAGGCCGGCAAACCCGGCGACAACGACCTCGA
>DATEFR010000255.1:0-7500 GCA_035280545.1 Burkholderiaceae bacterium
TCAACGTCACGACGAACGACGGCCAGACGCGCACCCAGGTCTACAGCCTCGATGGCCAGCTGCTGTACGGCGTAATGCAGAGCGGCGCGTCGGCCCAGACCGAGCGCTACGTCTACCTGGGCGGCAAGGCGATCGCCCAGACCAACAGTGCCGGCGGCACGACCTACCTGCACACCGATGCGCTGGGCAGCGTCGTCGCGACCGTCGGGAACGCGTCAGCGCAGGTGTCCTATAGCTGCGCGTCGGGCTGGACCTTGTCCGGCAACACCTGCAGCCAGTCCACGACCACGACGGTCGCCGCGACGGTCAGCGGCTACGGCTGTCCGTCGGGCTACACGCTGTCGGGGTCGACCTGCTCGAAGACAACCACGACGAGCAGCGCGGCAACCGCGACTTACAGCTGTCCCTCCGGCTGGACCCTCTCGGGCACGAACTGCACGACCAACAACAACAGCCCGGCGACGCCGGTGTATGCGTGCCCGTCGGGCTGGACCTTGTCAGGCTCGACCTGCTCCGGCACAACCAGCTCGGCGGCCAGCATCAACTGGGATTGCAAAGGGCATGGCTCGCTGCAGCCGTATGCGTCGTCGCCCAGCGGGTACTACTGCGCCGTGTACACGGTCTCGACGACGATGTACAACAACCCGAAATTGGATTACCGCGGCGAGGTGTGCGCGGATAAGGCGGAGTCCTGGGGTCTTGCCTGGGTGGGCCAGCGCGCAAACGGGACGTCATATGTCGACTGCCTGATTGGCCCGGTCAACGGAGGCTACTACTGTCCGAGCGGCCAGACGCTGTCCGGGTCGAGTTGCATCGCGCCAGCCACGCAGGCGGCGTCCGTCATCGGCTACACGTGCTCGGCCGGGACGGTCTCCGGCAGCAACTGCGTCACCGTCAGCACGGCTGCGGCCAGCGTGAGCTACAGCTGCCCGAGCGGGCAAACGCTGTCGGGGACGAGTTGCATTGCGTCGTCGACCGCCAGCACACCGGGCATGCCGATCTACAGCTGTGCCACGGGCTATACGCTGTTGGGCACGAACTGCACGCAGCAGGGCACCGCGACGACGGCCGCGACGGCGAGCTTCAGTTGCCCGGGCGGGGGCGCGCTGTCGAGCAGTACCTGCCTGGGCGTGCTGAAGCGGACGCGCTACGAGGCGTACGGCAATACCGCGGCGGGCGAGGTCCGCAAGGGGCTGGGCTTCACCGGGCATGTCAACGACTCTGACACCGGGCTCGTGTACATGCAGCAGCGGTACTACGACCCGATCGCGGCAAGGTTCATGTCGGTCGATCCGATCGTGACCGATGCGAACACGGGTGGTGGGTTCAACCTGTACGAGTATGCGCAGTCGAATCCGTACAGGTATACGGACCCCGACGGTCGCGAAGAGCAAGCAGCGACGACTACGACGAAGGTGATGGTCACTGGGAGCAACATCCCCGCGACCATCGTGACCAACAACGCCACGGGCAACGTCGTTTCAACTACCAACGCGGGCATATCACCGACAACCATCGTGGGCGGGCGGCCGTTGACTGGCTCGGGCCATCACGTAGTTCCGAATCAGACCGTCAAAGCGCTAGGCATCACCTCTCCTGCCGCCTTGGAGGTCTTTGACAGTCCCGAAGCCCGCATACCTGTTGAAAATCACAACGGAGCGCGGCCAAGTTCCAATACGGTAAGCCACGACGAGTACAACCGGCTTGCAACAAGGGAGGGTCGAGAATTCATGAATGCCAACAAGATTGATCCAGCGAAGATGTCTGGGGAGCAAGCTAAGGCGATGCTGCATCATTTCAAAACGGGAGCTGATCCGCAGATTCGCCAGTTCAATCAAGTTCAGTTCTCTCGTGCCTTGCAGCAGGCGATTCAGAAGGCTTGGTACCGAGCGCCGATCAAGGCTGAGGAGTAGTCGATCGTGATTCGCAATAGAAAGGGACTTGAAGCGCTTCTCGTGTCGCACGGCTTCTCTGCGGACGAATCCAAAGATGTCGCAGAACTGCTCACGCACGAGTGCCCGTGGTTCGGAGGGGACGATGAGGTCTCAGAAGACATCGGTGTCGACATGCTGGGCGACGCCCTGCCACCGAAAGTCTCCTCGCTGATAGAGCTTTCACGGCTGCTTGCTTGGCATAACAAGAATGCCCGCAATCGCGACGATTCTGATGTTGAAGTAGCCAACGCCGCGTATGCGGCTCTAGTGCAAACGGTTAGCCGCTTTGGCGTTGAGGATGGGCTTGGGTCCGGAGACTTCTGGGTTGTGGAGGATTCGTTCTCGGGGCCCTGCGCCACTGTAGTCACGTTCAAGCCGTCTCCGTTTCCCACGGGTCTTAAGGAAGCGTTGATGGAATGGCTGAGCGGTCAAAGTGTGGTGAAGAAAATCGCGCTCGTGAATCGAGACGGCGATGTACTCTTCGAGCACGCCCGCGAGTGACTCCTCAGCATTGGAAACCTCACTCGAGCGGCAGATACCGCACCGACAGCACGCCCGCAATCGCCCGGATCGCTTCCAGCACTTGCGCCGCGACCGGGCTGTCCACATCCACCAGCGTATACGCCATATCCCCACGCGACTTGTTGACCATGTTGTGAATGTTCAACCCGGCATTCGCCATCGCCGTCGAGATTTGCCCCAGCATGTTGGGCACGTTCGCATTCGCGATCGCGACGCGGTAGGCCGATTCGCGGGCCATCGTCACTTCGGGGAAGTTGACGGCGTTGACGACATCGCCGTGCTCGAGGAACGCGCGCAGCTGGTCGACCACCATCACCGCGCAGTTCTCCTCCGCCTCGCGGGTCGATGCGCCCAGGTGCGGCAGCGCGATCACGCGCGGGTGGCCGTGGCTGGCCGGGCTCGGGAAGTCGCAGGCGTACCAGCCGAGCTTGCCGTTGCTCAGCGCGGCCAGCGCCGCGGGCTCGGACACCACGCCTTCGCGCGAGAAGTTCATCAGCACCGCGCCGTCGCGCATCAGGGCGATGTTGTCGGCGTTGACCATGTCGCGGGTCGCCTCGACCAGCGGCACGTGCAGCGTGACGAAGTCGCAGGCCTTCAGCACTTCGTTGACGCTGCTGGCCTTCCTGACTTGCGACGGCAGGCTCCACGCGGCATCGACCGTGATGTGCGGGTCATGGCCCAGCACGTCCATGCCGAGCTTGATCGCGGCGTCGGCGACCAGGCAACCGACCTTGCCGAGCCCGATCACGCCCAGGCTGTGGCCGGCGAGCTCGAAGCCGGCGAAGGCTTTCTTGCCGTCCTCGACAGCCTTGTCCATGCCCGGCGCCTTCGGGTCCAGTCCGCCGACGAAGCGCAGCGCATCGGGCAGGTTGCGTGCCGCGAGCAGCATGCCGGCGAGCACCAGCTCCTTGACCGCATTGGCATTCGCGCCTGGCGCGTTGAACACCGGCACGCCGCGCGCATTCATCGCGGCGACCGGAATGTTGTTGACGCCGGCGCCGGCGCGTGCGATCGCCTTCACGCTGGCGGGGATCGCAAACCCATGCAGGTCGGCCGAGCGCACGAGGATCGCGTCGGGATCGGCTGGCGTGCCGTGAGCGTGGTGGTGGCCGTCCTTCGAGGTTTCGTAGCGCTCGGCGGGCAGGCGCTTCAAGCCCTTCGCGGAGATCTGGTTCAGCACCAGAACCCGGAAGCGCTGCGCGCCTGCCGACAACTCAGCCATGGCGGGCCTCGAACTCCTTCATGTAGGCGACCAGCGTTCGGATGCCCTCGACCGGCATCGCGTTGTACATCGACGCGCGCATGCCGCCGACCGAGCGGTGGCCCTTGAGCTGCAGCATGTTGCGCTCCTCGGCGCCCTTCAGGAACGCCGCGTCCAGCGATTCGTCGCGCAGCTTGAACGGCGCGTTCATCAGCGAGCGGTCCTGCGGCACGATCGGGCTGATGTAGAAGTCGCTCTCGTCGAGAAACTTGTACAACACCGCGGCCTTCGCGCGGTTGTGCGCGGCCATCGCGGCGAGCCCGCCTTGCTCCTTGATCCACTTGAACACCAGCCCGGCGATGTAGATCGCGTAGGTCGGCGGCGTGTTCAGCATCGAGTCGTTCTCGGCCTGCTCGGTGTAGTTGAACGCCGACGGCGTGATCGGCAGGGCGCCGCCGAGCAGGTCGTCGCGCACGATCACGATGGTGAGGCCGGCCGGGCCGATGTTCTTCTGCGCGCCGCCGTACAGCAGCCCGAACTTCGAGACGTCCAGCGGCTTGCTGAGGATGTCCGACGAGACGTCGGCGATCAGCGGGACATCGCCGGTGTCGGGGATCGTGTGGTACTCGATGCCGCCGATGGTCTCGTTCGCGCAGATGTGCACGTACGCGGCGTTCGGGTCGAGCTGCCAGGTCTCGCGCGGCGGGATGCGGTCGAACTTCGTCTCTTCGGAGGTCGCGGCGACGTGGACCTTCGCGTACTTCTTCGCTTCCTTGATCGACTTCTTCGACCACTCGCCGGTGTTGATGTAGTCGGCCGAGGTCTTGCCGCGCAGCATGTTCATCGGCACGATCGCGTTCTCGCCGATCGCGCCGCCCTGCATGAACAACACCTTGTAGTTCTTCGGCACCGCGAGCAGCTCGCGCAGCAGCGCCTCCGCTTCGGCGTGAATCGAGATGAATTCCTTGCCGCGGTGGCTCATCTCCATCACCGACATGCCCGTGCCATGCCAGTCGAGCATTTCGTCCGCGGCCTGGCGCAGGACGGACTCGGGCAGGACGGCAGGGCCGGCGCTGAAGTTGTAGACGCGGGTCATGGGCGGAGCTCGTAGTGGATGGCTGTGCAGCATAGCTGAATTGCCTTCACCGCAGAGGCGCAGAGAACGCGGAGGCCCGCAGAGGTTTCCTGCGCTTCTCTGCGAATCTCTGCGTTCTCTGCGCCTCTGCGGTGAGGCATTTGTTAGATTCCACCGATGGCTGACCCTACCTTCTTCTGGCACGACTATGAGACCTTCGGTCGCGTGCCGCGCCGTGACCGGCCCGCGCAGTTCGCCGGTATCCGCACCGATGCCGACCTGAACGAGATCGGCGAGCCGCTGATGCACTACTGCCAGCCGGCGCCCGACTCCCTGCCTGACCCCGAGTCGTGCCTGCTGACCGGCATCCTGCCGCAGACCTGCCTCGCGCAGGGGGTGCCCGAGCATGCGTTCGCCGAGGCGATCGAGCGCGAGCTCGCGCGGCCCGGCACGATAGGCGTGGGCTACAACTCGATCCGTTTCGACGACGAGGTCACGCGCCACCTGTTCTGGCGCTGCCTGATGGACCCGTACGCCCGCGAATGGCAGAACGACTGCGGCCGCTGGGATCTGCTCGACGTGGTGCGCGTCACCTGGGCGCTGCGGCCCGACGGCATCGCCTGGCCCAAGCACCCGGACGGCCGCCCGTCGTTCAAGCTCGAGGACCTGACCCGCGCCAACGGCATCGCCCACGCCGATGCGCACGATGCGCTGGCCGATGTGCGTGCGACGATCGCCATCGCGCGGCTGATCAAGACGCGCCAGCCGCGCTTGTGGGACTTCTGCCTGAAGCTGCGCAAGCGCGATGCGGTCGTCGCCGAGATGGCGCTCGCGCAGAACCAGGGCCAGCCGTTCCTGCACGTCTCGGGCATGTACCCGATCGAGCGCGGCTGCCTCGCGCTGGTGTGGCCGCTCGCGCCGCACCCGAGCAACCGCAACGAGGTCATCGTCTGGGATCTGGCGAGCGATCCGAGCGAGCTGTTCGAGCTCGACGCCGAGACGATCCGCCTGCGGCTGTTCACGCGTGCGGAGGAGCTGGCCGAGGGGGTGACGCGCCTGCCGATCAAGACGCTGCACCTGAACAAGTCGCCGGTCGTGATCGCGAACCTGAAGACGCTGAGTGCCGAAACCGCGACGCGCTTCGGCATCGACATCGTGCAGGGCCTGCGCCACGCCGAGCTCGCCGCGGCCAAAGCGCATCTGCTGGCCGGCATCTGGCCGTCGGTGTACGAGCGGCCGGCGCGCAACGGCGAGGCGCGGGCCGACGTCGACGAAGACCTGTACGGCGGCTTCGTCGGCGACGACGACCGCCGCACGCTGCAACGCTTGCGCACGCTGTCGCCCGAGCAGCTCGCGACCAAGCGGCCGGCGTTCACCGACAGTCGTCTGGCCGAGCTCTTGTTCCGCTACCGCGCCCGCAACTTCCCGGCGACGTTGAACGAGGCCGAGCAGCGCCAATGGCACGAGCACTGCGCACATCGCCTGCACGACGGCGCCGGCGGCGCGTTGACGTTGCAGGCGTTCTTCGAGCGCATCGACTTACTCGAAGAAACCCTGCAGGACAACGCGGATCAGCGTGCTCACGATATCCTCGGCGCGCTGGTCGACTATGCGACGGAGATCGCGCCGGAGAACGACTGACGGCACGGGGTCGACCGCGGGAGGCAACCGACAAGGAGCGGCCGCGATGCAGATCCTCAGGCGCTACACGAGGTCCGACGTGCGCACCGGCGCCGTTGTCGCGTTGACGGTGCTGCTCGCAGCCTGTGGTGGAGGCGGCGGTGGTGGTGCCGGCGGCACGGGCGGCAGCGGCTCGCAGTCGCCGACCGCGACGTTGACGGCACCGTCCGACCTCGCCACCGGCTTGACCGGCACCCTCGCGCTGACCGCGACGGCCGGCGACGATGTCGGCGTCACCGGTGTCGAGTTCCAGGTCGACGGCGCGCAGGTCGGCGCGACGCAGGCCGGTGCGTCGCCGTATTCGGTGAGCGTCGATTCGACCGCCTATGCCTCCGGCCAGCATGTCGTGCGCGTGCGCGCCCGCGATGCGGACGGCAACCTCTCGGCATGGTCGTCCGCGACCGTGCAGTTCGGCGGCAGCCGGGCGGCGCCGGCCGGCTTCACGCGCAACGAGAGCTGGGTCACCGGGTTGAACAACGCGACCGCGATCGCGCAGGCGCCGGACGGCCGTCTCTTCGTCGCGGAGCAGGGCGGTACGCTGCGGGTCGTGAAAAACGGGTCGCTGCTCGCGACGCCGTTCCTCTCGCTCACGGTCGATTCCAGCGGCGAGCGCGGGCTGGTCGGCGTCACGCTGCATCCGGACTTCGCGAGCAACGGTTATGTGTATGTCTACTACACGACCGCGGAGAACGGAACGCACAACCGGATCAGCCGCTATACCGCCAGCGCGGTGAACCCGGATGTCGTGAGCAGCGGCAGCGAGCTGCGCATCGCCGACCTGCCCGCGCTGTCGAGCGCGACCAACCACAACGGCGGCGGCATGCACTTCGGGCTCGACGGCAAGCTCTACGTGGGCGTCGGCGAGAACGCGAACGGCGCCAACGCGCCGCTGCTGACCACGGTGCTCGGCAAGATGCTGCGCTTCAACGAAGATGGTTCGATCCCGGCCGACAACCCGTTCTACGCGAGCACCTCGGGATTGAATCGCGCGATCTGGGCGCGCGGGCTGCGCAACCCGTTCACGTTCGCGGTGCAGCCCGGCACCGGACGCATCCACATCAACGACGTGGGCGCGAACACGTGGGAGG
>DATEFR010000256.1:0-5192 GCA_035280545.1 Burkholderiaceae bacterium
GCCGTGGCCCAACCCGGCGACACGGTCGCGGTCGAATCGCCGACCTACTACGGGCTGCTTCAGGTGCTCGAAAGCCTGGGCCTGCGCGCACTCGAAATCCCGACCAGCCCCCGCCGCGGCCTGTCGATCGAGGCGCTCGAGCTGGCGCTGCGCACCCAGCCGGGCATCAAGGCGGTGGTGGCCGTCCCGAACTTCCAGAATCCGCTCGCCAGCGTGATGCCCGACGAGCGCAAGCAGCGCCTGGTTGCGCTGTGCGAGGCGGCGGGCGTCGCGCTGATCGAGGACGACACCTACGGCGCGCTTGCCGACGACAACGCGACGCTGTCGTCGCTGAAGACCTGGGACGGCAGCGGCAACGTGATCCACTGCGCGTCGCTGCGCAAGACGTTGGCACCGGGCATGCGGATCGGCTGGGTGGCCGGCGGGCGCTGGCATGCGCGCATCCGGATGCTGAAGTTCGCGCAGAGCCGCGCGAACGACGCGCTCGCGCAGCGCACGGTCGCCGAGTTCATCGCGACCACGGCCTACGACCGGCACCTGGTGCGCCTGCGCCGGATGCTGCGCGCGCAGCGCGAACAGACCGTCGAGGCGATCGCCGCGCATTTCCCCGCCGAAACGCGCGCGAGCGTGCCGGCCGGCAGCATGATGCTGTGGGTCGAGCTGCCGAGCGGCGTGTCGAGCCAGCAGTTGTTCGACACGGCACTCGCGCACGGCATCCGCTTCGTGCCCGGCACGCTGTTCTCGAACTCGGATCGTTTCGACCACTTCATGCGGATCGGCTGCGGCTTCGAGTTCTCGCCCGAGCACGCGCAGGCACTGCGCCGGCTCGGCGAGATGGTCGGCCGAGCGGCGAGCCGATAGCGGGTGGCGGCGCCACCGACGACGGGCGCCTCAGCAGCCGCCGTCGCCCTCGAACCGCTTGCGCAACGCCTCCCAGCCGGGCTCGCCGAGCTCGCGCAGCGTGCGGATGTTGGCCTCGTAGATCGCGCTCGGGTCCGGGATCGCCCCGACCGCGCGCGCGACGCTGTCTTCGCGCAGCAGGTGCAGCGTCGGATACGGCGCGCGATTCGTCGCGTTGTCCAGATCGTCGGGCGCGGTGCCGGCGAAACGATAGCGCGGGTGGAAGCTCGCGATCTGGATCGTGCCCTCGAGATCCAGCGCGGCCAGTGCGGCATCGGCGGCGTCGAGGAAATCGTTGAAGTCCTCGAACTCGACGAACTGGTCGGGCACCACCAGCAGCGTGGTTTCGATCTGCTGCGGGTCCGTCTCGACGAGCAGGTTCAATTCGTCGGCCAGCTCGGCCAGCAGCGTGCCCGGGTCGCGGCTCGCGCTGACGACGCAGCGCACTTGCCCTTTGGACCACGGGGCCTTCGCGAACGGACACAGGTTCAGGCCGATCACCGCATGCTCGAGCCAGGCCAGCGTGTTCGCGCTGACTGTCGCGGCGGGTCGTAGCGCCACCGGGTAGGCTTCGCGGGTTTCATCGTCGTCGTCACGGGGCGGCATGACTGTGGCCGGTGGCGGGTCGGCGAGGGGTGTAGGCGCGCTGAGTGTATGGGACGTGCGGGACATCGCCGTCGTCGAAAGACCCCTTTCTATAATCGATCGCATGAACCCCGACTTCAAACCCGACGAGATCGAGCGCGCCGCGCAGGCCGCTTGGGCCGCCGACGCGTACCGCGTGCGCGAGGATTCCTCGAAGCCGAAGTTCTACGCCTGCTCGATGCTGCCGTATCCGAGCGGCAAACTGCACATGGGCCACGTGCGCAACTACACCATCGGCGACATGATGGGCCGGCAGCGGCGCATGAAGGGCATGAACGTGCTGATGCCGATGGGCTGGGACGCGTTCGGCCTGCCCGCCGAGAACGCCGCCATCGACAAGAAGGTCGCCCCGGCGAAGTGGACGCGCGACAACATCGCCGAGATGAAGGCGCAGATGCAGCCGCTGGGCCTGGCCTTCGACTGGTCGCGCGAGGTCGCGACCTGCGATCCCGACTACTACAAGTGGAACCAGTGGTTCTTCCTGAAGCTGCTGGAAAAGGGCATCGCGTACCGCAAGACCCAGATCGTCAACTGGGACCCGGTCGACCAGACCGTGCTCGCGAACGAGCAGGTCGAAAACGGCCGCGGCTGGCGCAGCGGTGCGATCGTCGAGAAGCGCGAGATCCCGGGCTACTACCTCGCGATCACGCAGTACGCCGACGAGTTGCTCGCCAACGTCGCCGACCCGGCTGCGCCCGACTACCTGCACGGCTGGCCCGAGCGCGTCCGGTTGATGCAGGAGCACTGGATCGGCAGGAGCGAGGGCGTGCGCTTCGCGTTCCCGCACCAGATCCGCGGGGCCGACCACCAGCTGATCGGCGACGGCAGGCTGTGGGTCTTCACGACCCGCGCCGACACGATCATGGGCGTGACCTTCTGTGCGGTCGCGCCCGAGCATCCGATCGCGCTGCACGCCGCGCACGGCAATCCGCAGATCGCCGCGTTCATCGACGAGTGCAAGCACCATGGCACCAGCGAGGCCGAGCTCGCGACGCAGGAGAAGAAGGGGGTGCCGACCGGCCTGTTCGTCGAGCACCCGCTGACGCACGAGCCGATCCCGGTGTGGATCGGCAACTACGTGCTGATGGGCTACGGCGACGGCGCGGTCATGGGCGTGCCCGGTCATGACGAGCGCGACTTCGCGTTTGCGAAGAAGTACGGCCTCGAGATCCTGCAGGTCGTGCATGTCGACGGCGAGCCGCACTACACCTACGACCACTGGCAGGACTGGTATGCGCTGAAGGACGCGAGCGGCGAGCGCGCGGTCACGATCAACTCGGACAACTACAGCGGTTTGAGCTACCAGGTCGCGATCGACGCGATCGCCGCCGCGCTCGAGCACCGCGGGTTGGGTGGCAAGAAGACGACCTGGCGCCTGCGCGACTGGGGCATCAGCCGCCAGCGCTACTGGGGCACGCCCATCCCGATCATCCATTGCGATGCGTGTGGCTCGGTGCCCGTCCCGGAGAAGGACCTGCCGGTCGTGCTGCCGGAAGACCTGATCCCGGACGGCTCGGGCAACCCGCTGAACAAGTCGGCCGCGTTCCTGAACGTCGCGTGCCCGATCTGCGGCAAGCCCGCCCAGCGCGAGACCGACACGATGGACACGTTCGTCGATTCGGCCTGGTACTACATGCGCTATGCCTGCCCGGACAGCCATGCCGCGATGGTCGACGCGCGCAACGACTACTGGATGCCGATGGACCAGTACATCGGCGGGATCGAGCACGCGGTGCTGCACCTGCTGTATGCGCGCTTCTGGACCAAGGCGATGCGCGACCTCGGTCTGGTCAAGATCGGCGAACCCTTCACGCGGCTGTTCACGCAGGGCATGCTGCTGAACGAGTCGTTCTACCGCGAAGAAGCCGACGGCAAGAAGCAGTGGTTCTACCCGAGCGAGGTCCACGTCCAGTACGACGACCGCGGCCATCCGATCGGCGCCACGCTCGCGGCCGACGGCCAGCCGGTGCAGCTCGGCGGCGTCGAGAAGATGTCGAAGTCGAAGAACAACGTGGTCGAGCCGCGCGACATCGTCGCGAAGTTCGGCGCCGACACCGCACGGCTGTTCACGATGTTCGCTGCCCCGCCGGACCAGAGCGCGACCTGGTCCGACTCGGGCGCCGAAGGCACGTACCGCTACCTGCGCCGGCTCTGGGGCTATGGCGTGAAGAGCGCCGACCGCATCCACACGGCCAGCGCCACGCTCGCCGGCGCCAGCGCGGCGGCGACCGACCTGCGCCGCGAGGTCCACTCGCTGCTGCGCCAGATCAGCCACGACTACGACCGGCTGCAATACAACACCGTCGTCTCGGGCGCGATGAAGATGCTGAACGCGCTCGATAGCGCGAAGCTGACCGACAGCGGCGCCGACGCGGCGGTGCTGCGCGAAGGCTTCGGCATCCTGCTGCGCGCGCTGTACCCGGCGGCACCGCACACGACCTACGTGCTGTGGCGCGAGCTCGGCTATGTGAAGCAGCTCGGCGATCTGCTCGATGCGCCGTGGCCGCAGGTCGACGAGGCGGCGCTGCAGCAAAGCGAGATCGAGCTGGTGCTGCAGGTCAACGGCAAGCTGCGCGGCGCGATCAAGGTGCCGGCCGATGCCGGCAAGCACACGATCGAGCACGCCGCGCTGCACAGCCCCGAGTTCATCAAATTCGCCGAGGGCAAGCGGGCGAAGAAGGTGATCATCGTGCCGGGGCGGCTGGTCAACGTCGTTGTGTGAGCGGCGTGACGCGCCGTCGCATCTTCCTGCTCGCTGCGGTTGCGGCTCCTTCGGCGTCGCTGCTGGCCGCATGCGGCTTCGCGTTGCGGCGCGCGCCCGAGCTGCGCTTCAAGACGATCCAGCTGGTCGGTTTCAAGCCGCGCTCGCCGCTGGCCGAAGAGCTGCGCATGAACCTCAACGCGAGCACGACGACGCGCGTGGTCGAGAGCGCCGCGCAGGCTGAGGTGGTGCTCGAGGCGATCGACGACGTGCGCGAGAAAGCCGTCGTCGGCAGCACGGCGGCCGGGCAGGTCACGGAATTCTCGGTCCGCGGGCGCTTCAAGTTCCGCGTGCGCGGCGTCGGCGGCAAGGAGCTGATCCCGGCCACCGAGCTGTCGCTGAACCGTGACATGACCTATACCGAACGCGACGCGCTGGGCAAGGAGCAGGAAGAGACGTTCCTGTACCGCGCGATGCAGAGCGATATCGTCGCGCAGGTGATGCGGCGGCTCGCGTCGATCCAGAATTTCTGACGAGACTTCTTCTTCCACTGCATGCAAGTTCGCGCCGACCAGCTCGCCCAGCACCTGAGCAAGGGCCTGCGCCCGCTGTACACGGTGTGGGGCGACGAGGCGCTGCTCGCGCAGGAGGCCGGCGACGCGATCCGCGCCGCGGCGCGCGCAGCCGGGTGCAGCGAGCGTCAGGTGCACACGGTTGCCGGCCAGCATTTCGACTGGAGCAGCCTGCTCGGCGCGGCGATGGCGATGAGCCTGTTCGCCGACAAGCAGCTGATCGAGATCCGCATCCCGTCGGGCAAGCCCGGCAAGGACGGCTCCGAGGCGTTGCAGCGCTATTGCGAGAACCTCGGCGCCGACATCGTCACGCTGGTGCAGCTGCCGCGGCTCGACCGCACGCAGCAGGGCAGCGCGTGGTTCAGCGCGCTCGA
>DATEFR010000257.1:0-8848 GCA_035280545.1 Burkholderiaceae bacterium
CACGTTGGGCAGACCCTTCAGCGAGTGC
Organism: Burkholderiaceae bacterium; assembly: GCA_035280545.1. GTDB lineage: Bacteria > Pseudomonadota > Gammaproteobacteria > Burkholderiales > Burkholderiaceae_C > DATCSE01. The sequence goes on from DATEFR010000257.1 coordinate 29, forward strand.
AGCGCCTCGCCGAAGTAACCCTGCAGCATGGCCGCGCGCGTCAGCAGGCCCTCTTCGGCATAGGTGGCCAGCGTGCCCAGGCCCGCGGCGCAAGCCAGCGGGTGCGCCGAGTAGGTGTAGCCGTGGAAGAACTCGATCAGGTGCTCGGGGCCGTTCATGAAGGCGTCATGGATGGCGTCCTTCGCGATCACGGCGCCCATCGGCACGCAGCCGTTGGTGAGCCCCTTGGCCACCGTCATCAGGTCGGGCGTGACGCCGAAGGTCTGCGCCGCGAACGGCTTTCCGGTGCGGCCGAATCCGGTGATGACTTCGTCGAAGATCAGCAGGATGCCGTGCTTGTCGCAGATCTCGCGCAGCCGCTGCAGGTAGCCCTTGGGCGGCAGCAGCACGCCGGTCGAGCCGGCGACCGGCTCGACGATCACCGCCGCGATCGTCGAGGCGTCGTGCAGCGCGATCAGTCGCTCGAGGTCATCGGCGAACTCGGCGCCGTATTCGGGCACGCCGCGCGAGAACGCGTTGCGCTCCAGATCGTGCGTATGGCGAATATGGTCGACGCCGGCGAGCAGCGTGCCGAACATCTTGCGGTTCGCGACGATCCCGCCGACCGAGATGCCGCCGAAGTTGACGCCGTGATAACCGCGCTCGCGGCCGATCAGGCGCGTGCGCGAGCCTTCGCCGCGCACGCGGTGATAGGCGATCGCCATCTTCAACGCGGTTTCGACCGACTCGGACCCCGAGTTCGTGTAGAAGACCTTGTTCAGCCCCGGCGGCGTCAGCTCGACCAGCCGCTCGGCGAGCTCGAACGCCTTCGGGTGGCCCATGTTGAAGGGCGGCGCGAAGTCGAGCTCGGCCGCTTGGGCGGCAATCGCCTCGACGATCTTCGGCCGCGCATGACCGGCGTTCACGCACCACAGCCCGGCGATGCCGTCGAGCACCTCGCGGCCCTCCGGCGTCCAGAAGTGCATGCCCGAGGCCTTCGCGAGCAGGCGCGGCTCCTGCTTGAACTGCCGGTTCGCGGTGAACGGCATCCAGAACGCGTCGAGCTTGCCGGACTTGGATACCGCGCCGCTCGTGGAAGTCGGCGACAGCGTGGTGGGATCGTCTTTGCGCATCAGGTTTCTCCGTGGTGTTGGCAGTGTGCGGGGTGCGTGGGCCGCAGTCTAGAGAAACGTGTGCGCAATGTGGTTTCGCATGGCTGTCGTCACGATGTGGTATCCGCAATATCATGCGGCGAATGAAGTCAGTTGCGAAATGAGATGCGAAATCGATCGGAAGAAGTGAAACTGGATGCGATCGACCGGGCCATCCTGCGCGAACTTCAGGACGCCGGGCGACTCTCCAACCTGGAGCTCGCGCAGCGCGTGCACCTGTCGCCGTCGGCCTGCCTGCGGCGCGTCAAATCGCTGGAGGACAGCGGCGTGATCGCGCAGTACGTGGCGCTGATCAATCCGCGCGCGGTGGGCAAGCACGGTGTGAGCTTCACGATCGTCAATCTCGAGAGCGTCAATGCGGCCCACCTCGAAGCGTTCGAGCAGGCGGTGCGCGATCAACCGGAGATCCTCGATTGCTTCTACGTCGCCGGATCGAACGACTACCTGATCCGCTTCACGTACCACGATGCCGAGGATCTGGAACGCTTCCATGCCGACGTGCTGATGCGACTGCCCGGCATCGCGCGCTCGAACTCGTTGCTGGTGTTGCGCACCGTGAAGAAGACGACTGCATTGCCGCTGTGATGTTCCATAGCGCACCCGTATGAAGCCCGTCCTGGTCCTGCAGCACTTGAGCGCGGATGGCCCCGCGTACCTGCGCACGTGGCTCGAGCGGGAAGGGTGCGCCTGCGACGTGTTCGACGCCGAGCGTGGCCAGGCCTATCCCGATCGCATCGCCGGCTACGGGGCGCTGGCGGTGCTGGGTGGCGAGATGAGCGCGAACGATGCGCTGCCGTCGCTGCGTCAGGCCGAGCGGCTGATCCTGGAGTCGCTGGACAGGGATCTGCCCGTGATCGGTCATTGCCTCGGGGGTCAGTTGATGGCGCGAGCCCTGGGTGCGCGCGTGCATGCATCGCCGGCGCCCGAGATCGGCTGGCAGCCGATACGGATGGCCCACAGCGCCAGCGCTCGTGCCTGGTTCGGTGACGCGCAGGAGCATGTCGTCTACCAATGGCACCACGAGGCATTCGAGTTGCCACCCGGCGCCGAGCCGTTGGCCGGCAGCCCGTCCTGCGTGCACCAGGCGTTTGCGCTCGGCGAGCGCCAGCTCGCGATTCAGTTTCACGTCGAGCTCGATGCCGCGAAGCTCGCGGTCTGGGCCAGCTCGCGCGACCCGGCGTTCCTGAGGCAGCAACGGGAGCACCCGTTCACCGTGCAAAGCGGTGCGGCGATGCTCGAGCAGGCGCGCGAGGCGCTGCCGGCTCAGCAGCAGCTCGCCGATCGGATCTACCGGCGTTGGTTGCACGGCAGCGATTGACGCTGGCCGGTGCCGTTGGGGTCCGCGGCGCCGTCGGTGCGGTAGTTTTCACGATCGCGGCCGCCATTCCGCATTGCAAAATCCAAGCATGCTGCGCTGCCGCATTTCTTTTCGCTTCGTCGAATTTCATACCGCATTACGAAACTGAGGCTCTATCTAATTGATTTACATGGTTTTCGTCATGAGTCTTATATAAGACATAAGTCTTCCATCGCGGCAGTCCGTTGGGTATGCTGAAGCCAGTTTTCACCCCGACTTCAAACCACCCCAAGGAGCTGACATGACCCAACCGACCCGCGAACAGCAAGCCGCCGCCCTCGAGAAGGACTGGGCCGAAAACCCCCGTTGGAAAGGCATCAAGCGCGGCTACAGCGCTGCCGACGTGGTGCGCCTGCGCGGCTCGCTGCCCATCGAGCACACCCTTGCCAAGCGCGGCGCCGAGAAGCTGTGGACGCTGCTGAACACCGAGCCCTTCGTCAACACGCTGGGCGCGCTGACTGGCAACCAGGCGATGCAGCAGGTCAAGGCGGGCCTGAAGGCGATCTACCTCTCCGGCTGGCAGGTGGCGGGCGATGCGAACCTGGCCGGCGAGATGTACCCGGACCAGTCGCTGTACCCGGCCAACTCGGTGCCGCAGGTCGTCAAGCGCATCAACAACACGTTCACCCGTGCCGACCAGATCCAATGGTCGGAGGGCAAGAACGATGTGGACTACTTCGCTCCTATCGTCGCCGATGCCGAGGCCGGTTTCGGCGGCGTGCTGAACGCGTTCGAGCTGATGAAGGCCATGATCGAAGCCGGCGCCGGCGGGGTGCACTTCGAGGACCAGCTCGCGTCGGTGAAGAAGTGCGGCCACATGGGCGGCAAGGTGCTGGTGCCGACGCGCGAGGCGGTCGCAAAGCTGGTCGCTGCGCGCCTGGCGGCCGACGTCAGCGGCGTGCCCACGCTGGTGATCGCGCGTACCGACGCCGAAGCAGCCGACCTCGTGACCAGCGACGTCGACGAAAACGACAAACCGTTCCTGACCGGCGAGCGCACTGTCGAAGGCTTCTTCCGCAGCAAGGCAGGTCTCGAGCAGGCCGTGTCGCGAGGTCTGGCCTACGCCGAGGTGGCCGACATGGTGTGGTGCGAGACCGGCAAGCCCGACCTCGCGTTCGCGAAGCGTTTTGCCGACGCGATCCATGCCAAGTACCCGGGCAAGCTGCTCGCCTACAACTGCTCGCCGAGCTTCAACTGGAAGAAGAACCTCGACGACGCGACGATCGCGAAGTTCCAGCGCGAGCTGGGCGCGATGGGCTACAAGTTCCAGTTCATCACGCTGGCGGGCTTCCACAGCCTGAACTACTCGATGTTCAACCTCGCGCACGGCTATGCACGCAACAACATGAGCGCATTCGTCGAGCTGCAGGAGGCCGAGTTCGCGGCGGCTGAAAAGGGTTTCACCGCGGTCAAGCACCAGCGCGAGGTCGGCACGGGCTACTTCGATGCCGTGACGACGACGATCGAGCGCGATGCCTCGACCGCCGCGCTGAAGGGTTCGACCGAAGACGAGCAGTTCTTCGACCAGAAACACGGCTGATCCACCGGCTCCGAAAGAGTCTGAAGGCCCGCCGGTAGCGATCCCGGCGGGCTTTTTTCATGTTGCACCGCGACGTCGACGTAGGACGGCGCCGCAACTCGTTGTAATCATTGCCTTTTAGGTTCCACTCCCAGGTGAAAACCCGTAGAGTTCGGGCCTCGCACAAGAGAAAATGCTGCACTGCGCCATTCAGCGGCCGCAGCAACCCACGACGCTCTCGATGCTCGATGCTCTTTCCGGCCCAAGGCTTGCCCTGGGCTCCAGGTCATCCGCCAGTCCGCTCGCCCGCCGCTGCGCCGCCGCGCTGTGCGGCGTGTTGCTGCTCGCGCAGCCGGTGGCTCGGGCATTCGGGTTCGATGAGGTCGCCGAGCGCGCCCGCGCACTCGGCGCCGCCGCGTACCAGCAACCGGTGATCCAGCTCGCACCGGCGCTGCGCGACCTCGACTACGACGCGTATCGCGATATCCGCTTCCGCGCCGACCGCGCGCCGTGGCGTGCCGAGAAGGTGCCGTTCGAGCTGAATTACTTCGTGACCGGGCGGCTCTATCGCGAGCCCGTGCGCATCAACATGCTCGATGCGAATGGCGCGGTCAAGCGCGTCGAGTTCGATCCGACGCTGTTCGACTTCGGTCGTACGTCGATCGATGCCGCTGCGCTGCGCACGCTCGACTTCGCCGGGTTTCGTGCCCACCACGGATCGAACACCAGCCGCGCCACGGACGAACTGATCGTGTTCCTGGGCGCGAGCTATTTCCGCGCGATCGGCCCGGGCCAGTCCTATGGCCTCTCGGCACGCGGTCTCGCGGTCGACACGGCGGCGGCCGGCGGCGAGGAGTTCCCGCGCTTCGTCGAGTTCTGGATCGAACGCCCGAAAGCGAGCACACCGGCGGGTGCGAGCAGCCTCACGGTCTACGGGCTGCTGGACTCGGTGCGGGTCGCTGGGGCGTACAAGTTCGTCGTCACGCCGGGCAAGGAGACGACCGTGCAGGTCAACGCGCGGTTGTTTGTGCGCGAGGGAGCGCTGAGGAACAGCAAGTTCGGCATCGCGCCGTTGAGTTCGATGTTCCAGTTCGGCGAAAACCAGCCCAGCCAGGGCGACGACTATCGCCCGGAAGTGCATGACTCCGACGGCCTGTCGATCCAGACCGCCAGCGGCGAGTGGCTCTGGCGCCCGCTGGTCAACCCGAAGCAGCTGCTGGTGACCTCGTTCGATTTGACCGATCCGCGCGGCTTCGGACTCATGCAGCGCGACCGCACGGCCGGCCACTACGAAGACCCGGAAGCGCTGTACGAGCGGCGCCCCAGCGTCTGGATCGAGCCGGCCGGGGCATGGGGCGCCGGACGCGTCGAGCTCGTGCTGATCCCGACGCCCGACGAGACCAACGACAACATCGCCGCCTACTGGGTTCCGGCGCAGGGGCCGGTGCCCGGCAAGCCGTTCGACATCGCCTATCGCCTGCGCTGGCAGGGTGGGAAGAGCGCCGACACGGTGCCGCCGGACCGCGGCTGGGTCGTGCAGTCGCGTCGTGGGCGCGGCTACGTGAAGCAGCCCGACGGCGACATCCAGTACGTCGTCGACTTCGACGGCCCGGCCTTGCGTGCGCTCGGCACTCAGGCGCAGCTCGAGGCAGTGGTCGAGGTCGGCGCGAACGGCGAACTGCGCGAACGCAACGTGTTCCGCAATCGTGTCAGCGGCACGTGGCGCATGACCGTTCGGGTCAGGCGTGCCGACGCAAGCAAACCGATCGAGCTGCGGGCTCATTTGCAAGAGGCCGTAAAACAAGCCTCGTCGCGGCCGCTCACCGAAACCTGGACCTACATCGTTCCATCAGACTCCGAGAAGTCATGAACACGAACCTCCGTGCCCACCCGACCCTACATCGCAGCTCGATGGTGCCGCGCCGCTGGGCCGGTCATCCGCTGCTGCGCCCGCTGCGCCGCCTGCTCGGCTACCGCGCGCCGTCGCTGCGTTCGCCGAACGACCAGCGGCCCCTGATGCTGCGGCGGGTCGCGCTGCTGGTGCTGGTGGCGTTCGGCGCGGTCGTCGGCACCGACACGATGACCGATGTGCTGCCGCGGCATGGTGGCACGCCGCTCGAGCAGGGCCTGCTGATCCTGTTCGGCGTGCTGTTCGCGTGGATCTCCGCCGGCTTCTGGACGGGCGTGATGGGGGCCTGGGTGCTGCTGCGCGGCTACTTCGGCAGCGGCGACCGCAGCGCGGTAACGCACACGCTGCGCAGTGCGCCGAAGGAGATCGCGCACGGCGTCAGCACCGCGGTGATCATGCCGATCTGCAACGAGCACGTCGCGACCGTGTTCGCGGGCCTGCGGGCGACCTACGAGTCGCTGGAGCGCACCGGCCAGCTCGAGCGCTTCGACTTCTACGTGCTGTCCGACACCAACCAGCCCGACATCCGCGTCGCCGAGCAGGCCGCGTGGACCGAGCTGGCCGAGACGCTTTCGCGTGCCGGCACGCCGGCGCGCATCCACTACCGCTGGCGCCAGCACCGCACGAAGCGCAAGGCCGGCAACGTCGCCGACTTCTGCCGGCGCTGGGGCGCCGATCACCGCTACATGGTCGTGCTCGATGCCGACAGCGTGATGACCGGCGAATGCCTGGTGAACCTGGTGCGGCTGATGGAGCGCAACCCCGACGCCGGCATCATCCAGACCGCGCCGCGCGCGTGCGGCCACGAGACCGTGCACGCGCGCGTGCAGCAGTTCGGCTCGCGCGTCTACGGCCCGCTGTTCACCGCCGGCATGCACTACTGGCAGCTGGGCGAATCGCACTACTGGGGCCATAACGCGATCCTGCGCACCGCGCCGTTCATCGAGCACTGCGCGCTGGGTCCGCTGCCGGGCAAGACCTCGCTGTCGGGCGACGTGATGTCGCACGATTTCGTCGAAGCCGCCTTGATGCGGCGCGCCGGCTGGAAGGTCTGGATCGCCTACGACCTGGAAGGCAGCTACGAGCAGGTCCCGCCCAACCTGATCGCCGAGTTGCAGCGCGATCGCCGCTGGTGCCACGGCAACCTGCAGAACTCGCGGCTGATGTTCGAGCCGGATCTGCACCCGGTGCACCGCACGGTGTTCCTGACCGGCGTGCTGGCCTACGCCTCGGCGCCGCTGTGGCTCGCGTTCCTGCTGGTGTCGACGCTGCTGTTCGCGCACCAGGCGCACGATGCGCCGAAGATGATCGATTCGTTCCAGCTCTTCTTCCCGCTCTGGCCTGCCGCGAACCTGCGGTTGATGCTGACCCTGTTCGGAATGACCGCGGTGCTGCTGCTGGCGCCCAAGGTGCTGTCGCTCACGATCCTCGTGCTGCAGGGGCAGGCGCGGCGCTACGGCGGCGTGCTGCGGCTTGCCATCGGCGCGGTGCTCGAGTTCGTGCACTCGATGATGCTGGCGCCGGTGCGCATGCTGTTCCACACGCAGTTCGTGCTGGCCGCGCTGACCGGCTGGAAGCTCGACTGGAAGTCGCCGCCGCGCGATGACGCGGTCACCACCTGGCGCGAGGCCGCGCGGCGCCATGGCGTGCATTCGCTGCTCGCGCTGCTGTGGGTCGTGGCGATCGTCGTGACCAGCAGGGCGTTCCCGTGGTGGCTGTCGCCGGTGATCGTCGGCATCCTGCTGGCGATTCCGCTGTCGGCGCTCGGCAGCCGCTCGGCGCCGGGCCGCTGGCTGCGCGAGCGCGGCATCTTCCTGATCCCCGAGGAAGTGCGTGAGCCGCATGTGCTGGCCGAGGCGCATCGTTATGCCGCGGCCTTCGATGCCGCCAACGCGACCGGCTTCGGCGATGCGGTGCTCGATGCCGACGTGCATCGTCGAGTGGCGCAGGCCGTGCCGTCGCGCTTCGAAGCGACCGGCGCGAAGGCGAGGGCGCGCGCTGCACTGGTCGCCGCTGCCGCCGCTGATGGACCGGCCACGCTGGCCGCCGCGCAGCGCCATCGCCTGCTCGGCGACGCGACGGCGCTGGGCGCGCTGCGCGAGCGCGTGCTGCTGCGTCAAGCGCATCCCGCGTGGTGGATCGACCTGCCGCGCCGCGCCGGCGAGGTGCGACCCGAGGCGCGCGTGCCGCAGGCGCGGCCTGCACCGGGCGAGCAGTATGCTGCGCCCAGGACGACACGCATCGCGATCGGGGGCTGATCCCCGGCTTCGCATGCGGGCGAGGAGCATGCGATGACAGGGCTGACAACGGAATCGAGGCCAGGCCGCGACGTCGACATCGGCGACGGCGGTGACGGCGGCCGGCCGGTGCTGTGCCGCATCGACGAGCGCGGCGTCGTCGCGCTGACGCTGAACCGCCCGCAGGCCTACAACGCGCTGTCCGAGGCGATGCTCGCGGCCTTGGCCACCGAGTTCGACGCGATCTCACGCGACGAGTCGGCGCGCGTGGTCGTGCTCGGCGCGGCCGGCAAGGCGTTCTGCGCCGGTCACGACCTGAAGGAGAAGCCGGGGCCCGGTGAGCCCGCGACGGCCGGCTGGGCGCAGATCCGCCCACCCGCCGGAAGCTCCGAGCCGACGCTCAACTTCGAGTACGAGGCGCGATGGACCGCGCCGAGGTGGCCGAGCGAGCCCGGAGCGCAGAACGCGACCCAGCACCTGGACATCCACGTCACCGACCTTGCGGCGGCCACCGAACACGCCGTCCAGGCGGGTGCGTCGCCGGCCCCCGTGCAGCCCCAGGATGACGTCCGCGTGCTCTTCGACCCGGCCGGCCACCCCTTCTGCCTTTTCATCTGACAAGCGGATCGCTCACCTGACAAGCGGAT
>DATEFR010000258.1:0-2986 GCA_035280545.1 Burkholderiaceae bacterium
GAGGCGCCTGCGTCGGCCGCGGCACCTGCGCCGGCACCGGCGACCACCACGGCTGCATCACCACCGCCGCCGGCTCCGGCCGCGCGCACCACCACCAAGTCAGCGTCGCGCGAATCCGGTGCCGCCGGCTCGAAGCACCAGAGCACCGCCGCGGCCGCCAGCGCCGAGGCCAGCCCGCGCGAGGCCTGCACGGGCCGCACCCAGTTCGCGCTGTTCCGCTGCATGCAGGCCCAGTGCGGCCGCTCGCGCTGGTACTCGCACCCCGAGTGCGTGCGGCTGCGCAAGGAAGACGACGCCGGCTGATGCAGCAGGCGCGGCCGTGCACCGCGCGGCTGCGGCTCAGGGCCAGCTCGACGCGTCGGGATGTCGCGTCGGGATGTCGCGCCGATGGCACGCGCTGGCCGCGCAAGGCTTGCCGGTGCCCGGCCCGCTGGAAATCGGATGTGAAAATGCCGCGCAAGCAAACAGACCGCGAGGACTGAACACGATGGCGCACATCCATTTCATCGGCGGCGAAAAAGGCGGCGTCGGCAAGTCGCTGACCGCACGCGTGCTGGCGCAGTACATGATCGACCGCGAGACCCCGTTCATCGGCTTCGACACCGATCGCTCGCACGGTGCGCTGCTGCGCTTCTACGACGGGTATGCATCGCCCATCGTGCTCGACCACTATGCGGCGCTGGACGTGATCGTCGAAGCGGCCGCCGAGCAGCCCGAACGCCGCGTGCTGGTGGACCTCGCGGCGCAGACGCATGACCCGCTGCTGCGCTGGATCGAAGACGGCGGCGTGTTGAACCTGGCCGACGAGATGGGCATCGCGGTGCACTACTGGCACGTGATGGACAGCGGCAAGGATTCGGTCGACCTGCTGCGCAAGCTGCTCGATCGCTTCGGCACCGGCATCAAGTACGTGCTGGTGCGCAACCAGATTCGCGGCAACGACTTCTCGCTGCTCGAGCAGTCCGGCGAGCAGGCCCGCGCGCTGTCGCTGGGCGCGAAGATCGTCTCGATCAAGCGCATGCACGAAGGCGTGATGCAGAAGATCGATGCCGGCAGCAGCAGCTTCTGGAAGGCGAAGAACGCCAACGACCCGAACGGCGGCGGGCTCGGGCTGATGGACCGGCAACGCGTGAAGATGTGGCTGCGCGACGTCTATCGGGAGATCGACGACATCGGGATCTGAGTCCATGGCATCGGCATCGTCGTCACGCCGCGCCTTGCTGTTGCGCGGGAGCGCCGCGCTGATCGCGGCGCCTTGGCTGCTCGTCCGCACGGAGCGCAGCCGCGCCGCCGACGACAACATCCCGCGCTTCGCGCTCGGCATCGCATCCGGCCATCCGCGCGCCGACGGTGTCGTGCTGTGGACCCGTCTGACCGGAACCGACCTGCCCGAACGCACGACCGTGCAATGGGAGATCGCGCGCGACGAAGGCTTTCGCGAGATCGCGGCGCGTGGCGAGGAAGTCGCCGAAGCCGCATGGGCGCACAGCGTGCACGCCGAGCCCGCCGGCCTCGCGCCGGACCGCTGGTACTGGTACCGCTTTCGCGCCCTCGGCCAGTACAGCGCGGTCGGCCGTACCCGCACCGCACCGGTGCCCGACGGCGCCGCGCGCACGCTGAACTTCGCGATCGCCAGCTGCCAGCGCTGGGACCACGGCCACTATGCGGCGTGGCGCCACATGGCCAACGAGGAGCTGGATCTCGTGATGTTCCTCGGCGACTACATCTACGAGCACCCGACGAGCAAGCAGTCGGTCCGCCCGCTCGAGACCCGCAGCGGCCTGGTGCGCACGCTCGCACAGTACCGGGCGCGCTACGCGACCCACAAGAGCGACCCGGCGCTGCAGGCCATCCATGCGCGCGTGCCGTGGCTGATGGTCTGGGACGACCACGAGGTCGGCAACGACTACGCAAACCTGCAGGGCGAGCATCTCGAACCCGACTTCGCAGCGCAGCGCGCCGCCGCGTACCAGGCGTACTGGGAACACATGCCGTTCCCGAAGTCGGCGCGGCCGCGCGGCCCGGACATGCGCATCGTCGACCGGCTCGATTGGGGCACGCTCGCCCGCATCCACCTGCTCGACGACCGCCAGTACCGCGACGTGCAGGTCTGCCCGAAGCCGCACCGCGGCGGCTCGAACACGGTCGCGCTGAAGGACTGCCCCGAGTTCCTGAACCCGCAGCGCACGCTGCTCGGCGCCGAGCAGGAGCGCTGGCTCGCGCAAGGCTGGGACACCGCACGCCCCTGGAACCTGGTCGCGCAGCAGACGCTGATGGCACGCCTGTCGTGGACCGATGCGGCGCCCGGCGGCGAGTCCGGCGGCGGCACCTACTGGACCGACGGCTGGGACGGTTATGCCCCGGCGCGCACGCGCCTGCTCGAGACGGTCGCGCAGCGCAAGCTCGGCGGCGTGATCGTGCTGGGCGGCGACGTGCACGCGAACTTCGTGGCCGAGCTGAAGACGAACTACGACGACCCGACTGCGCCGACCGTCGCGACCGAGTACTGCGGCACCTCGATCAGCAGCGTGGGCATGATGCAGTCGCGTCTCGATGCGGCGTTGCCGCTCAACCCGCACCTGCGCTACGCGCGCAGCGACCAGCGCGGCTACATGCGCTTCGCGCTGGACGCGAAACGGATGCACGTGCAGCTGCGCGTCGTCGACAACGCGCTCGATCCGGCAAGCGGGATCGCGACCGCGGCCCGCTTCGTCACCGAAGCGCAGCAGCCCGGCGCCATCGCGGACTGAGCGCCCGTTTCGCGTACTGCGCCACGCTGCGCCCACGGCCGACGCGGTCGCCGCGCTGGGCAGCGCACCGCCCTTCCGCTACGATGCCCGCCACGACAATCACACGCCATCGGGCGGAGGGCAGCATGAGCACGACGGACGATCAGACGGCGGCCGCGCCGACCAACCGCTACGCGCCGCCGACCGCCGCGGTCGCCGATGTCGCGGCCGACGCCGCGCCCGAGCTCGGAGGGCGC
>DATEFR010000259.1:0-2534 GCA_035280545.1 Burkholderiaceae bacterium
GGGCACGCTGCCGAACTTGTAGAGGTTGTGCTCGAGCCCGAGCTGCCCTGCGAACAGCATCAGCACGTAGTACACGATCATCACGAAGTGACCGATGTACTTGTGGTCGACGATGCTGTGCACTGCCAGCGCGAGGACGCAGATCATCCAGTAGTTCAAGAGCTCGATGCCGAACAGCTCGCTGAGGTACAGCGCCGGCTCGAAACGGAAGTAGCCCTTGGCGGCCTGGATGCCGATGCCGCACAGCATCAGCACCGCCTGCAGCAGCGCCGGGATCAGCATCAGCGCGATCAGCTTGGCCGCGAGCGGTAGCCAGGTCGGCACCGGGGTCGCGTCGGCGATCTGGTCGAGGCGGTGCTCGCGTTCGCGCCACACCATCTCGCCGCCGTAGAACGTGATGACGATCAGCATGAAGGCCGCGAACGAGCCGTTCAGCAACCCGGTCATCTGGAAGGTGAGCGGCCAGGTGCTGGTGCCGAAGGTGTCGCCGACCGTCGTGCTGGCGAAGATCATGAACAGCAGGCCGGCGAGCACCAGCACGCCGAAGTAGACGTTCTTGACGGTCTCGCGCAGGTACAGGCCAACCAGGTGCGGCAGCAGCGCGAGGGGGCGCGACGTGTCGATCATCGCATTCGCGCGTGTGCTTCCCGCAGGCGCCGCTCCGGCCTCGGCTTCGGAGGCCTTCGGCGTCTTGGCCTTCGCCGGCCGTTCGCCTGCTGCGGCGGCAAACGAGAAGCGCCACGCGCACAGGGCGCTCACGAGCAGCGCGAGACCGAGCCAGATCAGCCGGTTCCACAGCAGCGGGCCCTCCAGCATCACGAGCCGCGAGTTGCGCTCGGCGATCGTCCAGTATTCGGTGAGCACGCTGACGGCTCGCGTGCCGAACGGGTCGATCAGCGCGGCGATGCTGCGGTTGTCGATGTCGCGGATCAGTTGCTGCGACAGCAGCCAGCCGATCAGCACCAGCACGCTGCCCACGTAGACCGGCAGCATCTTGCGCGTGGTGGCGGCCAAGCTGAAGAAGAGGCCGCCGATCAGCAGCGCGTTCGGCAGCAGCATCCAGGCATAGGGCAGCAGGTAGGCGGCGAGCCGGTTCGCGCCCAGGCGCTCGGCGTCCATGCCGGGCAGTGCGGTCGCGGCGAAGCTGCCGAGCCCGATGCTCGCGAAGACGACCAGCACCACACCGAGCGAGCCGATGAAGCGCCCGCCGAGGTACTGCATCTTCCCGATCGGCGCAGTGAAGAAGAAGCTTTGCATGCGGTGCTCGAAGTCCTGCTGCACCGCGCGGCCCATGATGGCCGCCATCACGGTCACGCCCAGCAGGCCCAGCACCGCGGTGGTCTGCATCAGCGCGAACGGCGAGTTGACCGCGACCTTGCCGCTGCCGAACGCGACGCTGGCGTCCTTGAACAGGCCGCCGGCCGCGGCCATCCACAGCATCGAGAGCGCGAAGAAGACCGCGAAGTAGACCCAGGTCGAGATCAGCCTCGCGCGCGAGCGGAACTCGAATGCGGCGATGGCGAGCAGCGGCGACTTCATGGCAACGACAGGCTTGCCGCGATGTCAGCGTGCCGCCGCGGCGAACACGGCGCCTTCGGTCACCGCGTGCCCAGCGGCCGTGCCGGACGCGGACAGGTGCCCGCCGATCGCGGCGAAGTACGCGTCTTCGAGCGTCGGCTCGACTGGCTCGAAACCGGCGCCGGGCGACGCATCGGCGATCACGTGGACCTGCGTCTTGCCCGTGTAGAGGCGCGTCGAGATCACCGCATGCCGCTCGCGCAGCGCGGCGACGTCGGCGCGCCCGACCGAGACGGTCCAGATGCGCCCGGCGATCGCATCGACCAGCGAGCGCGGCGTGCCGCTGACCAGCACGCGCCCCTTGTTCATGATCGCGAGCCGCGGGCACAGGTCGCTGACATCCGAGACGATGTGCGTCGACAGCACGACGATCACCTCCTCGCCGATCTCGACCAGCAGGTTGTGAAAGCGCGTGCGCTCCTCGGGGTCCAGCCCTGCGGTCGGCTCGTCGACGATGATCAGCTTGGGGTTGCCGAGCAGCGCCTGCGCGATGCCGAAGCGCTGCCGCATCCCGCCCGAGTAGCTGCCCAGCGCCTTCTTGCGCACGTCGTACAGATTCGTCTGGCGCAGCAGCGAGGCGACCGCGGCGGCGCGCTCGCGCCGGTCCACGAGGCCTTTCAGGCGCGCGAGGTGGTCCAGCATGTCCTCGGCGCTGACCTTGGGGTAGACGCCGAAGTCCTGCGGCAGGTATCCCAGAACCCGTCGGACGCCGTCCTTGTCACGCAGCACGTTGATGTTGCCACCCGCCACGCTCGGCACGCCGCTGAGCTGTGCCGAGCCGTGGTCGGCGTCCTGCAGGGTTGCCAGCGTGCGCATCAGCGTGGACTTGCCGGCGCCGTTCGGCCCGAGCAGCCCGAACATGCCGGTCGGGATCGTCAGGCTGACGTCGTCGAGCGCGCGCACGCCGTTCGGGTAGGTCTTCGACAGGCCGGTGAGGTGCAGTTCCATGAGGGCGG
>DATEFR010000260.1:0-2119 GCA_035280545.1 Burkholderiaceae bacterium
GAAGAGCAGCACGCCCAGCGTCTTCTCCAACTGCGCGATGGCCTGCGTGACCGGGGGCTGCGTCATGTGCAGGCGTTGCGCCGCGCGCCCGAAGTGCAGCTCCTCGGCGACGGCGAGGAACTGGCGCCAGGCGCGCAGCTCGATGGCCGCGGTGGAGGATGGAGCGTCGCCTCTCATTCGCGTAGCGTATCAGTTCAGCCCAACAGATATATTGGACGCGCGGCCGCCCGGCTCCGATACTCTGCACCTGCCTCTCATTCCGCACTCGACAACGCCAGGAGACCCGCCGTGAAGATCAACCGCCGCTCAGCCAACATCACCGAAGGCGTCGCGCGCGCGCCGAACCGCTCGATGTACTACGCGCTCGGCTACGAGGAGGGCGACTTCAAGAAGCCGATGATCGGCGTCGCGAACGGCCACTCGACGATCACGCCGTGCAACTCGGGCCTGCAGCGGCTCGCCGACGCGGCCGTCGCCGGCATCGAAACCCACGGCGGCAACGCGCAGATCTTCGGCACGCCGACGATCAGCGACGGCATGGCGATGGGCACCGAAGGCATGAAGTACTCGCTGGTGTCGCGCGAGGTCATCGCCGACTGCATCGAGACCTGTGTCGGCGGCCAGTGGATGGATGGCGTGGTCGTGATCGGCGGCTGCGACAAGAACATGCCCGGCGGCATGATGGGCATGCTGCGCGCGAACGTGCCGGCGATCTACGTCTACGGCGGCACCATCCTGCCGGGCAAGTACAAGGGCCAGGACCTGAACATCGTCAGCGTGTTCGAAGCGGTCGGGCAGTTCAGCGCCGGCAACATGAGCGAAGAGGACTTCTGCCAGATCGAGCGCCGCGCGATCCCCGGCAGCGGCTCCTGCGGCGGCATGTACACCGCGAACACGATGAGCTCGGCCTTCGAGGCGCTGGGCATGAGCCTGCCGTACTCCAGCACGATGGCCAACCCGCACGAGGAGACCGCGGCCGGCGCGGCCGAGGCGGCGCGCGTGCTGATCGAGGCGGTGAAGAACGACCTGAAGCCGCGCGACATCGTCACGAAGAAATCCATCGAGAACGCGGTCGCGGTCATCATGGCCACCGGCGGTTCGACCAACGCGGTGCTGCACTTCCTCGCGATCGCGCACGCGGCCGGCGTGGACTGGACCATCGACGACTTCGAGCGCATTCGCCGCAAGGTGCCGGTGCTGTGCGACCTGAAGCCCTCGGGCCGCTTCCTCGCGGTCGACCTGCACAAGGCCGGCGGCATCCCGCAGGTGATGAAGGTGCTGCTGAAGGCCGGGCTGCTGCACGGCGACTGCATCACGATCACCGGCAAGACGGTGGCCGAGAACCTCGCGAACGTGCCCGACGTGCCGCGTGCCGATCAGGAGGTGATCCGCGGCATGGCCGACCCGATGTACGAGCACGGGCATCTCGCGATCCTGAAAGGCAACCTCTCGCCGGAAGGCTGCGTCGCGAAGATCACCGGGTTGAAGAACCCGCAGATCACCGGCCCGGCGCGCGTGTTCGATGACGAGCAGTCGGCGCTGGCCGCGATCATGGCGCGCAAGATCGTGGCCGGCGACGTGATGGTGCTGCGCTACCTGGGGCCCAAGGGTGCGCCGGGCATGCCGGAGATGCTCGCGCCCACCGGTGCGCTGATCGGCCAGGGCCTGGGCGAATCGGTGGGCCTGATCACCGATGGGCGATTCTCGGGCGGCACCTGGGGCATGGTCGTCGGCCACGTCGCGCCGGAGGCTTATGCCGGCGGCAACATCGCGCTCGTGCACGAAGGCGACTCGATCACGATCGATGCGCACACGTTGACCTTGCAGCTCAACGTGGACGACGCGGAGCTTGCACGCCGCCGCGCCGCGTGGAAGGCGCCCGCGCCGCGCTACACGCGCGGGGTCCTCGCGAAGTTCGCGAAGAACGCGTCGAGCGCGAGCACCGGGGCGGTGCTCGACCGCATCGAGTGATGACACTCCCTCTCCCGGAGGGAGAGGGAGTCAAGCCAACTCAAGCCGGTGGCGCGAGTTGGCCGCGCACCGGCAATTGGCGGATGCGCTTGCCGGTCGCCGCGTGGATCGCGTTGACCAAGGCCGGCGCGATCACCGGCACGCCTGG
>DATEFR010000261.1:0-7275 GCA_035280545.1 Burkholderiaceae bacterium
CGCGCCGACCGGCCGCACCGAGCGCTCCTGGATCGCGCGCAGCAGCTTGCTCTGCATCGACAGCGGCAGGTCGCCGATCTCGTCGAGGAACAGCGTGCCGCCGTTTGCGGCCTGGAAGAAGCCTTCACGGTCTTCCATCGCGCCGGTGAACGCGCCCTTGCGGTAGCCGAAGAATTCGGCTTCGAGCAGCTGTTCGGGGATCGCGCTGCAGTTGACCGCGACGAAGGGCTGCGTGTGGCGCGGGCTGATCTCGTGGATCGCGCGCGCGACCAGCTCCTTGCCGGTGCCCGACTCGCCGTTGACCAGCACCGGCGCCATGCTGCGCGCAACCTTGTCGACCAGCGCGCGCACCTGCTGCATCGCGGTCGACTGCCCGGCCATGCGATTCAGTGCCTGGCTGCTGGGGCCGGCCGGCGCCGCGGCCGGGGCCGCAGGCCGAGTCGCGGTCGCGGTCGCCGACGCGGCCGTCGCTGCGGAACGCGGCGACGGCGACACGGTGACGCCGGTGCCGCCGTGTTCCGAGGGCAGGCTGGACGGATCGACCGTCGGCATGCCGGGGCTGCGACCGAGCGCCGAGGCCACGATCGCGCGGAACTGTTTCAGGTCGACCGGCTTGGTCAGGTAGTCGTAGGCACCGGCCTTCAGCGCCTCGACCGCGTTCTCGGCCGAGCCGTAGGCGGTGATCACGATCGCCTTCTCGCGCCGGCTGCCCTCTTCGAGCCAGCGCAGGATGTCCAGGCCGAAACCGTCGGGCAGCCGCATGTCGGTGATCACGGCGCTGTAGGTGCGGTCCTTCAGATGCAGCAGCGCATCCTGCACGGTGCCGGCGGTTTCGATGTCGTAGCCCTCGCGCAGCAGCGTCAGCTCGTAGAGCGTGCGCAGGTCGGGCTCATCGTCGACGACGAGCAGGCTGAAGTGCGAAGCGTTGGTCATGAGATCGCGTGGGACAACTCGGGCCAGGGATCGTGTGTGGGTTTCTTTCGCTACAGCGCGCGGCGCCGCATCTCGACGAAGAACTCGTTGCGTTCCTTTTCGCCGTCGGTGCGCAGCCGATAGTCGATGCTTGCACCGTAACGCTCGCACAGCTCGCGGCAAATATACAGGCCCAGTCCGGTGCCGCGGCTGCGGGTCGAGAAAAACGGCTCGAACAAATACGGCTCGACGTCCGGCGGGATCGGCTTGCCGTCGCTGGTGATGCTGAGGAACGCCTGACCTTCGTGACGCGAATCGAGCCGCAAATGGATCGCGCCCGGCGACTTGCTGGCATAGCGCAATGCGTTGTCGAGCAGATTCACGAGCACGCGACGCAGATGCTCGGCATCGAACAGCACGCCCAACGGCTGGGGCGGCAGCTCGACGCGCAACTGCCCGTTCATGCCGGCCCCCACGTTGTTGGCGCGCGCCCATTCGCCGCAGGCTGCGGCGACCTGCGCGGTCGCATCGATCACGCCGACATCCTGCGCGACGCTGGGCGCGACCTCCAGCACATCGTCGACGATGCGCTTGAGCCGCTCGACGTTGTCGCTGACCATCTGCATCAGCTTGCGCTGGGCCGGATCGGTCGCATCCTCGGCGAGCAGCGCGTTGGCCTGCGAGATCGCGGCCAGCGGGTTGCGGATCTCGTGGGCGATGCCGGCCGAGACGCGGCCCATCGCGGCGAGCTTTTCCTGCCGGCTGCGCGCCTGCATGTTGCGCACGTCCTCGAGGAACAGCACGCAGTATTCCTCGCTGGCCCGCGACTCGCGCCGGCGCGTGAAGCGCACGCGCACGCGCAGCGTGCGCTGCTTGTCGCCCGAGCGCGAACCGGGCGGCAGCGTGCCGGCCGGGTCGACGAACTGCAGCACGACATCGCGCCCGGCTTCGGGCCAGGTCGCCTCGATGAACGCCTGCTCGACGGCCTTGACCAGCGCGCCCCAGGCCTCGACACCGCGCAGCTGGAACGGCGCCGGGCGGCTCAACCCGTTCGGCGCCAGCAAGCGGCGCGCCGACGGATTCGCGGCACGCACGCGGCCGCGCCGGTCGACGACCAGCACGCCGTCCTGCATCTCCTCGATGACCAGACGATTCAGCTGGGCCTGCTGGCGCGCCATCTCCATGCTGCCGCGCGCACTCGATTCCTCGCGTGCGAGCCGCACCGCGAGCTCGCCCGCCAGCACCGTGATCACGAAGAAGCCGGCGCCCGCGAGCGCCGCCTGCGCGAACTGCTGCGCACTGTCGCTGCCGCGCCCGCCGGTGAACCAGGCGGCAGCGAGCAGCATCAGCGTCACGGCCGCCGCGGAGCCCAGCGCCAGGCGGCGCGGCGTCAGCACGCCGGCCATCAGCACCGGCAACACGAGCAGTGCAACGTAGTTGAAGTTCGCCGCCGGTGACAGCACGTGCAGGGCCGTGAAGCAGACCAGGTCGGCGCCTATCGTCATGCCCCACTGCCGGCTGTTCAGCCGGCTCGAGGGGCGCTCGATCGCGCTCGGCCGCACGTGCGGCAGCAGCCACAGCGTGAACGCCAGCACCGCGTACACCGCGCTGACGACGATCGCCGGATAGCTCTGCCGCGAGCCGAACAATCCACCGCCGCCGACCGCCGCCAGCAGCGCGACGCCGAGCGCGGCGCGCGCCGCAATGAAGACGCGGTAGATGCGCTCGAACGCGGCCTGCCCGGTTTCGACCAGGCGCGCGGCCTGGCGCGCCAGGAAGCGCGAGTCGTCGCCCGCCGGCGCGGCAGCGTCGTTGCCATCCAGACCGTCAGAGCCTGCGCCCGACGGCTTGATGTCGCCGGCAAAGCCCGACACGAACGCCGAATCGCCGGGCCCGGGGTTGCGCAAGTCTTCTTCGCGCAACTGCGTGTCTTCGATCGGCGCGAATGCGCCGAACCACGACTCCTCCTGCGTGACCGGGCGGCGCGCGCGTCGCCGATCGGCGACCCGGCGCTCGGTGGCGCGGGTCCAGGGCTGCTGCTGTTGTGGTTCGCTCAACTCAGTCCATCTCCCTCGTCGGCTTCGTCACGTTCTTCACCGTGGGTCAGCGCACCGGATGCTGCTGCTCGTAGGCGGCGCGGTGCGCCTCGCCGCAGAACACGCCGCCGCGGCCGGGCAGTGCTTCGTCGCGCGGGAGGTGCAGCCCGCAATGCGCGCAGACGAGCATGGGCTGCGCAGGCGGAGCCGATGTCGGCCGGGAGCGACGCGGGGCGTCGTCGCCTCGGGCACGCCGCGCCGTGCCGCGCAGCAACAGCCACAGCACGACCAGCACCAGGATCACGACCAGAAACTTCATCGCAGCGCTCGTCTCAGCGATCCCTCATATCGTCGGCGCGCGATGCAGGATGACCTCGAGCACGAAGCGCGAACCCACGTACGCGAGCAGCAGCAACGCGGCGCCGGCATACAGCCAGCGCGTCGCGGCCGGCCCGCGCCAGCCGAACAGCCGGCGCCCGGCCAGCAGCGCCGCGAACACCAGCCAGCCCAGCATCGAGAACACGGTCTTGTGATCCCAGCGCCATGGGTTCGCGAACCACGTGCCGAGCAGCAGCGCCGCCGACAGCACGACGAACCCCGCGGCGACAAAGCGGAAGGTCATGCGCTCGAGCCGCAGCAACGGCATGCCGGCCGCGGCCACGGCACTGGCCGCGGCGGCCGAGCGCATCTGCCGTTCGGCGCGGTTCAGCATCGCCGCATGCAGCACCGCGGCGCCGAACAGGCCGTACGACGCGAGCCCGAGCGCCCAGTGCAGCGGTGCCCAAGGCGACGGGGCCTGCGGACGCAGTTCGCCCGGGAAGCCCCAGGCCAGCGCGACGACGACGATGCCCAGCAGCGCCAGCGCACGGCGCACGCCGGGCAGCGGCACGAGCCGGCTTTCGATGACGTACACCGCGAGCACCAGCCAGACCGTCATCGACAGCGCCGGCGCGAACCCGAATCGCGCGCCGACCAGCGAGCTGCCGATGCCGGCGACGTCGACGACGATGGCGATCGCATGCGCGATCCAGCCGACCAGCAGCGCGATGCGGCTGCCGCCGACCAGCCGTTCGCCCGGCAAGGCCGCGACGGCATAACCGAGCAGCGCGACGACGCTCGCCGCCGCGAGCGCGGCGCCGGCGGCACCGGCGTGTTCGCCCGCGGAGCCCAACGATAGAATCATTCTCACAGTGTACTTTCGCGTTTCGCGCCGGATGGGGTCCGAGCGCAACGCACATCTGGTTTCCAATGGCTTCTGCTCTCACCGACCGGCTGAGCCGGCTCGTCAAGACGATGCGCGGCCAGGCCCGCATCACCGAAGACAACGTGCAGGACATGCTGCGCGAAGTGCGCATGGCGCTGCTCGAAGCCGATGTCGCACTGCCGGTCGTGCGCGACTTCATCGCGCGGGTCAAGGACAAGGCGCTCGGCGCCGAGGTCGTGGGCTCGCTGTCGCCGGGGCAAGCGCTGGTCGGCATCGTGCACAAGGAGCTGGTCGCGACGATGGCCGGCAACGAGATCGGCGGCATTGCCGAGATCGACCTCGCGACCCAGCCGCCGGCCGTGATCCTGATGGCCGGCCTGCAGGGCGCCGGCAAGACCACGACGACCGCGAAGCTCGCGAAGCACCTGATCGAGAAGCGCAAGAAGAAGGTGCTCACCGTCTCGGCCGACGTGTACCGGCCGGCCGCGATCGAGCAGCTGAAGGTCGTCACGAAGCAGGCCGGCGCGGAATGGTTCGCGTCGCACGCCGGCGATGCGCCGCTGGCGATCGCGCAAGCCGCGCTCGACCACGCGAAGCGCCACTACTTCGACGTGCTGCTGGTCGACACCGCGGGCCGCCTCGCGATCGACGAAGCGCTGATGAAGGAGATCCGCGAGCTGCATGCGGCGCTGAAGCCGGTCGAGACGCTGTTCGTCGTCGACGCGATGCAGGGCCAGGACGCGATCAACACCGCGAAGGCGTTCAAGGACGCGCTGCCGCTGACCGGCATCGTGCTGACCAAGACCGATGGCGATTCGCGCGGCGGCGCGGCGCTCTCGGTGCGCCAGGTGACCGGCGCGCCGATCAAGTTCGCCGGCATCAGCGAGAAGATCGACGGGCTCGAAGTGTTCGACGCGCAGCGCCATGCCGGCCGCGTGCTGGGCATGGGCGACATCGTCGGCCTCGTCGAGGAAGTGCAGAAAGGCGTCGACCTCGCGGCGGCGCAGAAGCTGGTCGAGAAGGTCAAGTCCGGCGACGGCTTCGACCTCAACGACTTTCTCGCGCAACTCTCGCAGATGAAGAAGATGGGCGGCCTTGCCGGCCTGATGGACAAGCTGCCGACGCAGATGATGGGCGGCAAGGCCGCGAACGTCGGCCAGGCCGAGATGGACCGCGCGGAGCGCGACATGCGCCGCATGGAAGGCATCATCTGCTCGATGACGCCCCTCGAGCGCCGCAAGCCCGAGCTGCTGAAGGCGACGCGCAAGCGCCGCATCGCGCTCGGTGCCGGCGTGCAGGTACAGGACGTCAACCGTCTGCTCAATCAATACGAGCAGATGCGCGACATGATGAAGAAGATGAAGGGCGGCGGCATGATGAAGATGATGAAGCGGCTCGGCGGGATGAAGGGCTTTCCCGGCGCAGGGGGTCTGCGATGAACGGGCCCATGCTGATCGCCGTCGCGGCGATCCTCGTGATCCTGCTGGGCTGGTGGTTCCTGCGGCGCCGCGGCGGCAGCGCCGCGAAGTCGTCCGACGAGGACCCAGCCGAGCGCCTCGACACGATCATGGCCTGGCCGCCGCAGGCCACGCGCGTGCTGACCTCGCAGGAGCGCACGCTGCAGGCCACGCTGACCCGCGCGCTGCCCGATCACCTGGTGCTCGCGCAGGTGCCGCTCGCGCGGTTCATCAAGGTGCCCAAGCGCCACTCGTATGCCGAGTGGTTGCGCCGGCTCGGGTACCAGTCGGTCGACTTCGTCGTCTGCGACGCGGGCTCGCACGTCGTCGCAGCGATCGAGCTGCAACCCGCCGCGAGCGAGATGAACGAACGCGCGCGCAAGCGGCTCAAGCGCATCTCGCGCACGCTGAAGGCCGCGCAGATTCCGCTGCACGTGTGGTCGGAGGGCAATCTGCCGAGCGCCGATGCGGTGCGCGAGGCGATCATCCCGCCGCCGGCCGCCGTGCCGACGGGATCGGGTGCCGCCGCGTCGCTCCCATCTGCCGCCGCGGCCGGCCCGGGTGCACGCGCCGGCGCGAACGTGCCGACCTTGTCGACCGCCGCAAAGCCCGGCACGGTACGCAGCCCGTTCGACGACAGCCAGCGCGACTCGAGTCAGGACGAGCTGATCGAAGCGCCGCCCTCGACCTGGTTCGACGACCTGGACTCCGGCCCGACACCGCTGCCGCCGGCCTCGGGGCCGGCCGACAAGCCGAAGCGCTGAGCCTCAGGGGCGTCGACCCCTGGACGAGCCCGATTGGGCTCGAGCGGACTCAGTCGAGCAGCGCCTGCGCGAACTCGCGCGCACGGAAGGTCTGCAGGTCTTCCAGCTTCTCGCCGACGCCGATGAAGTAGACCGGGATAGGCGCGCCGCCATTGCGCACGCGCTCGCGGCCCCACAGCGCGATCGCGGCCAGCACGCCGCCTTTCGCGGTGCCGTCGAGCTTGGTCACGATCAACCCGGTGAGCTGCAGCGCCGCATCGAACTGCTGCGCCTGCGCCAGCGCGTTCTGGCCGGTGTTGCCGTCGACGACCAGCAGCACCTCGTGCGGTGCGCCGTCCTGCGCCTTCGCGATCACGCGGCGGATCTTCTTCAGCTCCTCCATCAGATGCGCCTGCGTCGTCAGCCGTCCGGCCGTGTCGGCGATCACCACATCGCAACCGCGCGCCTTGCCGGCAATGACCGCATCGAAGGTCACCGCGGCCGGGTCGCCGCCCTGCTGACTGACGATCTCGACCTGGCCGGCCGCACCCGCGCCGGCACCTGCGCCCCGCGCGGCTTCGGCGCGGTCGGCCCACACCGCGAGCTGCTCGCGGGCTGCGGCGCGAAACGTGTCGGCCGCGGCGAGCAGCACCTTCTGGCGCGCGTCGGCCAGATGGCGCGTCAGCTTGCCGATCGTCGTCGTCTTGCCGGCGCCGTTGACGCCGACGACCATCATCACGGTCGGCGCTTGCGCTCCGACGCGCAGCGGCTGCTCGAGCGGCGCGAGCAGCTCGGCGATCGAATCGGCGAGCAGTGCCTTCACGGCCGCCGGATCGGCCGCCTTCGCCTCCTTGACGCGGCGCTTCAAGTCCGTCAGCAGAAACTCGGTGGCCTTGACGCCCGCATCTGCCATCAACAGTGCA
>DATEFR010000262.1:0-6554 GCA_035280545.1 Burkholderiaceae bacterium
CAAGATGGTCAAGGGCATGGGCGGCGCGATGGATCTCGTCGCCGGCGTGCCGCGGGTGCTGGTGCTGATGGAGCACGTCGCGAAGAAGAAGGACGGCTCCATCGACCTGAAGATCATCCCCGAGTGCACACTGCCGCTGACCGGTGTCGGCGTCGTCAACCGCATCATCACCGACCTCGCGGTGATGGACGTGACGCCGCAGGGGCTGAAGCTCGTCGAACTCGCCGAAGGCGTGACGCGCGAGGAAGTGCAGAGCAAGACCGG
The DNA here is from genome assembly GCA_035280545.1 of Burkholderiaceae bacterium. Lineage (GTDB taxonomy): Bacteria > Pseudomonadota > Gammaproteobacteria > Burkholderiales > Burkholderiaceae_C > DATCSE01. The sequence goes on from DATEFR010000262.1 coordinate 265, forward strand.
CGTGCCGCTGCACTGAGCGGCGCGACAGGCCGCGCCGCATGCTGTTCCGACCGGACCGCCACGAGCCGCTGAACGCCTCGGCGTGGAGCGAAGGGGCGGCGCGGGAGGCAATCCGCGCGATCGTCGGCGACGCCTGCCGCAGCTATCGCGCCGATACGCTCTGGCCCGCGCATCCGCGCGACATCGAGGATGGGCACCCCGGCTTGCCGATGCCCAGCCTCTACGACGGCGCGGCCGGCGCGCTGTGGGCCCTGCGATACCTCGCGGCGCGCGGCGCGGCCGAGGTCAGCCTGGATCTCGGAGCCGCGATCGCCGGCTTGCACGAGCACAGCCGGCGCTACATCGAAGCATCCGGGATGGAGCGCGCTTCGTACTTCCTCGGCGAGTCCGGCGTGCTCTTGCTGCAGTGGACGCAGCAACGCTCGGCCGCGACCGCCGATGCGCTCTTCGAGCTGGCGCGAGGCAATCTGCGCAACCCGGCGCGCGAGGCGCTGTGGGGTTCGCCGGGCACGCTGGTCGCGGTGCTGCATCTGCTCGAAGCGAGCGGCGAGCCGCGCTGGCAGGCGTTGCTGCGCGAGGGCGTTGCGATCCTCTGGGACCAGATGCACGCCGCGCGACACACCTCGCAGCCGGATCGCGAAGCCTGGATCTGGACCCAGGACCTGTACGGCCAGCAAGTCGACTACATGGGCGCCGGCCACGGCTTCGCAGGCAACGTCTTTCCGGTGTTGCGCGGAGCCCGATGGCTGGACGCCGAGGTGGTGGCCGCGTTCGAGGCGCGGGCCGCCGAAACGCTGGCGATCGCGGCGTCGCACGAAGAAGGGCGGGTCAACTGGGAGCCGTTTTTCGATCCCGTTGCGAAGGGCTATCCGAGCAAGCCGCTGGTGCAGGACTGCCACGGCGCGCCGGGCATCGTCTGCCGTCTCGCGAGCGCGCGCCCGCCGGCGTTGCACGAGCTGCTGATCCGGGCCGGCGAGCTGGTCTGGGCCGCCGGCCCGCTGACCAAGCCGCCGGGTCTGTGCCACGGCACCGACGGCAACGGCTACGCATTCCTGAAGCTGCACGCGATGACCGGCGAGGCTCGATGGCTCGAGCGTGCGCGTGCGTTCGCGATGCATGCGATCCGGCAATCGGACGCATTGGCCGAGCTGCATGGGCAGCGCCGCTTCACGCTGTGGACCGGCGACCTCGGGCTGGCCGTCTACCTGTGGGCCTGCATCGCTGCCGACCCTGCACTACCCACGCTCGACGTGTTCTGAACTGCTAGTACTTGTCCGGCGAGGTGGGTGTCGGTTTCGCGGTCCCTCTGGCCGTCGCCTGCTGGTGCTGGATTTCCTTGCGCTTCATCGCGAGGTAGTCGTCGCGACCCATCTCGCGCAGCTGAATCGGGTAGCGCTCGGCGCCCGCGTGCCACTCGCTGAGCCGGCGCTCGAGCTGCTCGCCTGCCGGCAAGGTCGACGCGGTCAGGTACGCATCGATCGCGAGGAAGTAGCGCATGCAGTTGCGCTCGACCAGCCCGCGCACGTTGCCGATGTAGACCGGCGCGCCATCGGGCTTGTGGTCGACGATCGTGAAGCCGACCTTGCTGCGGCCCAACGTCGCGAGATACGCCTCCATCGCGACGCGGCCGCCCAGGCCCTGGCTGTAGCCGTAGGTGAAGTGCAGGAAGCTGGTCTTCGCGTCCAGCGGCACCAGCTCCAGCACGATCAGGTAGTCGCTGGTGCCCAAGGGCCCGCTCTCGGCGCGCAGCTGCACCTGTTGGTACTCGGGCGTGGACGCGACGACGCGGTAGCTGAAATCGACCGACGCGGCGCTCTCGAGCGGCTGGTCGTACTTGCGTGCGGTCGCGACTGTCAGCAGCGCGGGGCCCGAGGTGCTCCAGCGGCACATCTTCACGTCCAGATGCAGCATGAGGATGTCGCACCAGTGCTCCATACCGCGCAGCGCGGGCGCGGCGGTCGAGAACGGGTGCTGCACGACGGCGTAGACCTCGCCGCGCAGGTCGCCATCGTTGTGCACCGATTCGATATGGATCGGCCGGCCGTACGTGTTCGACGCCAGTGCGCTCTGCAGGCTCGCATGCCGGGCACGCAGCGCGGCGGCATCCTGCGCGACGGCCGTGCGCGGCGTGGCGATCGCCAGGCCGAACAGCAACCACCACCAGAACAGGAGCCATTGCGGCGTCCACGATGAGAACCGACCCGGCCGCCGCCCGGCTGCCAGTGCCAACGCGCGGACGGTCATGTCGTTCATGATGTCGATCTTGCGAGTGCACGCGCGGCGTCGTGAATCAACGCGGGGCCTTTGTAGATGAACCCGGTGTAGACCTGCACCAGGTCCGCGCCGGCAGCGACCTTGGCCCGCGCATCGGCCGCGCTGAGCACGCCGCCGACGCCGATGATCGGATAGCCGGGGCCGAGCGCCGCACGCAGCGCCTTGATCACGCGGTTCGAGGCCTCGAACACCGGTGCGCCGGACAGTCCGCCGGTTTCCTCCGCATGCGGCAAGCCCTGGACCGCCTCGCGCGCGATCGTCGTGTTGGTTGCGATCACGCCGTCGATCTCGTTCGCGCGCAAGGTCGCGGCGATCACGCCGACCTGCGCGTCGTCGAGATCCGGTGCGATCTTCACGAAGATCGGCACGCGGCGGTCGTGCGTCTTCGCCAGCTGCGCGCGGCGCTCGCGTATCGCCCCGAGCAACGCGTCGAGCGCCTCGTCGCTCTGCAGCGCGCGCAGGTTCTTCGTGTTCGGGCTGGAGATGTTGACCGTCACGTAGTCGGCATGCGGGTACACGCCGTCCAGGCAGGCGAGATAGTCGTCGACCGCACGCTCGATAGGCGTGGCCGCGTTCTTGCCGATGTTCAACCCGAGGATGCCGCCGCTCGCGCGGAAGCGGGCGCGCTTGACGTTCGCGACGAATGCGTCGAGCCCCTCGTTGTTGAAGCCCAGCCGGTTGATCAGCGCGTTCGCCTGCGGCAGCCGGAACATCCGCGGCTTCGGGTTGCCGCTCTGGCCCTGGGGCGTGACGGTGCCGACCTCGATGAAGCCGAAGCCCATGGCCCCGAGGCCATCGATGCAGCGGCCGTTCTTGTCCAGCCCGGCGGCCAGCCCGATGCGGTTCGGGAACTTCAGCCCGGCGACGACAACCGGGTCGTCGACCCGCCGCCGCGCCCAGGCGCACTGCAACGGCGTGTTCTGGAACCGGGCCAGCGCCCCCAGCGTCAACTCATGGGCATGTTCGGGATCGAGGCCGAAGAGAAAGGGGCGGGCCAGCGGGTAAGGCAACAGGGACATGCGAGGCATTGTCGCAAAGGCATACTTCGCGCAACAGGAGATGAACCATGAGCACGAGCAAGACGGATGCCTCGGCGGCCGCAAGCCGGATCGAGCGCGACACTTTCGGCGAAATCGAAGTCCCCGCTGACGCCCTGTGGGGCGCGCAGACGCAGCGCTCGCTGCATCACTTCGCGATTTCGACCGAGCGCATGCCGCGCGAGCTGATCCTCGCGCTGGCGCAGGTCAAGCGCGCCGCCGCGGTGGTGAACCGCGCGCTCGGCACGCTGGACGCGAAGAAGGCCGATGCGATCGTCAAGGCCGCCGACGAGGTGCTCGAAGGCCGGCATGCCGACCAGTTCCCGCTGTCGGTCTGGCAGACCGGCTCGGGCACGCAGAGCAACATGAACATGAACGAGGTGCTCGCGAACCGCGCGTCGCAACTGCTCGGCGGCGAGATCGGCGAGGCGCGCCTGGTGCATCCGAACGATGACGTGAACCGCGGCCAGTCGTCGAACGACGTGTTCCCGACCGCGATGAACGTCGCCGCGGTCGTCGCGATCGAGGAGCGGCTGTTCCCGGCGCTGACCCAACTGCGCGACACGCTCGACGCGAAGGCGAAGACGTTCGCCGACATCGTCAAGATCGGCCGCACCCACCTGCAGGATGCGACGCCGCTGACCCTGGGCCAGGAAATCTCCGGCTGGGTCGCGCAGATCGACCACGGCATCCGCCACCTGCGCACCGCGCGCCCGCACCTGCGCGAGCTCGCGCTGGGCGGCACCGCGGTCGGCACCGGGCTGAACGCGCACCCCGAGTTCGGCACGCGCGTCGCGGCCGAGCTCGCGCGGGCGACCGGTCATCCGTTCGAATCGGCGCCGAACAAGTTCGAGGCGCTCGCGGCGCACGATGCGCTGGTGTTCTCGCACGGCGCGCTGAAGACGGTTGCCGCGTCGCTGACGAAGATCGCCAACGACGTGCGCTGGCTCGCCTCGGGCCCGCGCTCGGGATTGGGCGAGATCACGATCCCCGAGAACGAGCCGGGCAGCTCGATCATGCCGGGCAAGGTGAACCCGACGCAGTGCGAGGCGCTGACGATGCTGTGCGCGCAGGTGCTGGGCAACGACGTCGCGGTCAACATCGGCGGCGCGTCGGGCAACTTCGAGCTCAACGTGTTCAAGCCGGTGATCATCCACAACCTGCTGCAAAGCGTGCGGCTGCTGGCCGACGGTGCGAAGAGCTTCGAGGAGCACTGCGCGCGGGGCCTCGAGGCCAACACGGCGCGCATCGCTGAACTGGTCGAGCGCTCGTTGATGCTGGTGACCGCGCTGAACCCGCACATCGGCTATGACAAGGCTGCGCAGATCGCGAAGAAGGCGCACAAGGAAGGCACCAGCCTGCGCGAAGCCGCGATCGCCTCGGGCTGGCTGACAGCCGAGCAGTTCGATGCATGGGTGCGGCCGGAGCAGATGATCGGCCGCCGATAATCGGCGCATGAACCAAGACGAACTGAAGGCGCTGGTCGGCCGCGCCGCGTTGGACTATGTCGTGCCCGGGAGCATCGTCGGCGTCGGCACCGGGTCGACCGTCAACTGCTTCATCGATGCACTGGCCGGCATCCAGGGCACGATACGCGGCGCGGTCTCGAGCAGCGAGAAGAGCAGCGAGCGGCTGCGCGCACACGGCATCGCGGTGTTCGACGCGAACGACGTCGAGACGATCCCGGTCTACATCGACGGCGCCGACGAGATCGACCCGCGCGGCCACATGATCAAGGGCGGCGGCGCGGCGCTGACACGCGAGAAGATCGTCGCCGACATCGCCGAGCGCTTCATCTGCATCGCCGATGCGTCGAAGCGGGTGGAGGTGCTGGGCACGTTCCCGCTGCCGATCGAGGTGATCCCGATGGCGGCGGCGCAGATTTCGCGCCGGCTGCGTGCGCTCGGCGGCGAGCCGGTGCTGCGCACCGGCGTCGTCACCGACAACGGCGGCCACATCATCGATGTGCGCGGCCTGCGCATTGCCGACCCGGCCGCGCTGGAGCTCGAGATCAACCAGTGGCCGGGTGTCGTGAGCGTCGGCATCTTCGCGCGCAACAAGGCCAGTGTCTGCCTGCTGGGCACGCCTCAGGGTGTGCAAACCCTGATCTTCTGACGGTGGCGGCGACGAACGTTTTGGTTCGAAGCCGCCGAAAAAACGCGTAACCTCGGGGCTGCGTCTACACCCCTGTCTCGATCCGGAAGGACGGCCCATGGCCAAACCGAACTATTCATTCGAAAAACGCCAGAGGGAACTGGCGAAGAAGAAGAAAAAAGAAGAGAAAGCGCGCGAGAAAGCCGACCGCAAGGCAGGCATCGGCGGAGGCGACGCCGATCAGGCCGCGACGACCGACGACGGCGTCGGCGAAACGGCCGAGGCCACTCCGCCGGCCGAGGGCCAGTCGCCCCCCTGAATCAAGCTTCCGACCGCCGCAGCGCCCGGACCTCGAAGCGAGCTGGATCGATTGCATCGCGAAGGCTTGCAGCCAACGGCGCGACGCCGTCCGCATCGACCGATGCCGCCAGCACTTGTGCCGCTAGCGCTGCCCAGGTGATGCCGCGCGAGCCCAGCGCGGTGAACACATGGAGCCCCGGCTCGCGGGGCACGAAACGCACCTGATCCCGCCGCCTGGTTCGATCGTCATCGTCTGCCGTCCGCTTCGGCACGGCGCCGACGATCGGCAGTCGATCGGGCGCGGCGCAGCGCCAGGCCGTCCGGCCCTCGAGTCGGGCCAGGTCGATCCGGCACGCGCGGCCGGTCAGGCGCTCGAGCTGCGCGAGGTTTGCACACTGGTCCGCCGCACGCACGGTGGGATCCGGGTCATCGGCTTCGGATGTCGCCCCGAACAGGATGCGGCCCGCATGCGGCGGCAGCAGGTAGCCTGCGCCGGCGATCGGCAGGCGCGTCGTCAGGCCCGGGGGCGCTGCATCGGCCGCGAGCCAGCTCAGCTGTCCACGTGTGGTCTGCAGCGGCAACGCG
>DATEFR010000263.1:0-7996 GCA_035280545.1 Burkholderiaceae bacterium
TGATCCGGCGCGCGAAACGGGTTCTGAAATGCATCCATCTCGGTGATCTCCTTCGTGGCGAGAGTGAGACTCTCGAAGGGTTCACCGGGGAATACGTCACGGCGGGGAAAAACCGGACATGCGGCGCGAGAATCGTCTCGCCCCCGTCGGCGCTAGGCGTTCAGTGCGCGACTCGATTGCGGACCGTAAGCCTGCCAATGAACACACCAACGATCAGTGCGATCACGAGCGCCACGAAAAACGTGGGATCAATAATCCGCCCATTGTCTCCCGGTGGAGCACTGGCCGGCGTCGGCGCGGACGCTTGCTGCGCCAGTGTCGAGAACGTGGTCGCAGTCAACAGCGAGGCGGCTGAGAGCTTGCGGCTGTTATGCATCATGGGTCATCTCCTGCGTGGAAGGACACAAGTGGATCAGTTGAAAAATTCGATCTGCGGCGGCGGCAACTGTACGCCTGACTTCGGTAGGCTCGACTTCGACTTCGACTGCAAGCGGCTGTGGAGCTCGATCACACGCTGAAACAGTGGCGTATCGTCGCCAAGCAAAGCCCGGAGCCTGGGCTCTGCGGCCTCGACGAGCGTTAGCGCGTCGCCTTCCTGATGCAGCCTCTCGAGTATCAAAGCCTCGTTCAGCGACAGCAGCAGGCGTTGCGGATGATCAGCACCGAGAACCTTCGCAACTGCACTCTGGGCCTGGCGGGAAGTAGCCAACGCCGCCTCTGGATCGCCAGACGCCAGCATGACCATCCCTGCCAGGGATGTGACCAAGCCGCGGGTGAGCGCGGCGCCCGTGGATTCACGGGCATGATCGAGCACTTGTGAGGCTTGCGTTAGCCACTGCCGCGCATCAGCGGCACCTCCGCCACGCAATGACGCATCCGCGAGTTGAAGCAGCGCAGCAGCCTTGAAGGTCGAGTTGATCCGGACTTCTGGGCCCGATTGCGCAAACCGGCGGGTCCGGTCGAAAAGCTCCTGCGGGATTCGTCCCGAACCATCGCGCTGCGAAGCTAGCCGAAACATGAACATCAGCGCCTCGGCCTGCGATGGTGCGGAAGCCTTTTCGTCAAGCAGCGGCACTACTTGCGGAACTTCGGCTTCAGCCAGATCGACGAACCCAAGTCGCAGCAAGGTCTGACCGTTCTTCAGATGCAGCAACAAGCAGTTCTTGTCGCCAGCGCCTCGCTCGTCCAGGCACGCTGCAATCGCAATCTTGGCGGCCTTCAGGGTTTGCGAATAGCGACCGGCGCTATACAGCAGATCGACCCATTCCCAGTCGAACTCCTGCTTCTCGATGCGATCCAGCACGTTCGGATTCGTCGCAGCGACTCGTTGCATACCCTGATACAGAGCGATCGCGTCGTCGAACTGAAACAGAGCGCGCTCGCTGCGCGCCAGCGCTCGAACCGCCGCGAAGGTGCGTGGATCGTTGTCGCCAAACGCAGATCGGTAGCTGGCTCGGCTGGTCAAGAACAGGTCTCGCGCCTGCGCCGCACTGCCACCGCTCAGCTCGATCCAGCCTCCGACTTCGGCGAGCCGTGCGTCAATGAGCACGTCGCCGCTCGACCGGCCGGGCGAGTCCTTGGCTTGGCGCAATAGCTGCTCGGCGCGTTTGATTTCGCCCATGAACACAACGTTGTCGGCGCGGTCTACCAGCGCCAAAACGTACTCGCGTCGATCACCCAGCAGGCCGTAGATGCGAACCAATTCTGCGTAGGTGCTATCAGCATCCCCATACTCCCCCATGTCACGTTGGATCTTCGCGATCCCCCGAAGCAACTCGGCTTGGAGGCGCGGCTGCCCGGCAAGGCGATTGATCACATCCCGCCGCCCCGTCTCGAGCAGATCACGTGCAGTCACGGTCGCGCCACGCGCCTTCTCCTGGTCGGCTCGCTGAAAAATATTCAACATGAAATCCCGAGCCGCGACCGCACGCGCCGACTCCTCGCGCGCCTCGATGCCCTGCCATACCGCGATCCCCGCAGCCGCGACCAGCGACAGCACCGCCGCGACGCCCAGCGACACCCCCACCGTATGCCGCCCGACGAACTTCCGCAGGTGGTACCACGCACTCGGCGTACGCGCATCGACCGGCTCGCCAGCCAGCCACCGGTCGATGTCGGCGCGAAACGCTTCGACCGACCCATAGCGCTGCGACGGCCGTTTGCCGAGCGCACGCAGCGCGATCGCGTCAAGATCACTCGCCAGCTGCTTGCGCAGGCCCTCCGCGGTCGCACCGCGCGACTGCGCAACCGCCTCGGTCAGCAACCGCCGGCTCGGCGGCCGCGGCTCGGCGTCGAGGATCGCCTGCTCGAGCTGCGCCGCGGTTTCGTGCTTCAGCTCGTACGGCCGCTCGCCGCACAGCAGCTCGTAGAGCACGACGCCCAGCGAATACACATCGCAGGCCGTGCTCAGCGGCTGGCCGAGCAGCTGTTCGGGGCTCGCGTAGGCGACCGTCAGCGGCCGCCCGGCCATGCGGGTCAGCTCGGTCTCGACCAGCATGCCGCCGCCTTCGGGCTCCATCAGCTTCGCGATGCCGAAATCGAGCAGCCGCACCTCGCCTTGCGCCGTGACCAGGATGTTCGCCGGCTTCAGGTCGCGGTGGATCACCAGGTTCGCGTGCGCGTGCTGCACCGCGAGCAGGACCTGGCGGAACAGCTGGATGCGGGAGCGGACGTCCAGCGAACGCGCGTCGCACCAGGCGGTCAGGGACTCGCCTTCGACGTACTCGAGCGCGAGCCACGGCTGTCCGGCGGGCGTGACGCCGGCATCGTGCAACCCAGCGATGTGCGGATGGTGCAGCGATGCGAGGATGTCGCGCTCGCGCCGGAAGCGCTGGGCGAAGCTGTCGCGCGGCCCGAGGCTGTCGGGCGACCCGGTCGCGCCGCCGAGCTGGCTCGCATGCCGGAACAGCAGCTTGATCGCCACCTGGCGCTGGAACGCGCCGTCGTCGCGCTGCGCGAGCCAGACTTCGGCCATGCCGCCCGCGCCGAGCCTACGCAGCAGACGATACGGGCCGACGCGGCTGCCGTCCTGCCACTCGTGCACCAGCGGCTCCGGGATCAGCGGCAACGCCGGCGGCACATCGAGGAAGCCGTTGTGGCGCACCTGCTCACGCGCCGCCAGCATCTGTTCGAGCTGCGGCAGCAGCGGATGCGCCTGCGCGCGCAGCCCGGCGAGCCAGGGCGCCAGGTCGGCATCGTCCAGCGCGTCGGCCTGCTCGTACAGCGCGGAGAGCTCCTGCCAGTCGTTCAGCGCCTGCGGCTTCATCGTCGAACACGACTCCTGTGGGGCGGCCCTGGGTGAGTTCGGGAGCACGGGCTTGGGAGAATATACGGACTGCGGGGTGGTAAAGCGGACACAGGGCCCGTCTCCCCCCTGCTGCGCAACTGGACGATACCGGGGCCGCCGGCTACCCTCGATCCCTATGTTCCCAGACAAGACCGAGGACGCCGCCGACGCTTCGCCCGATGACGACGAGGCCACCGGCCCCGAACCGGCGATCACGCTGCTGCTGCAACGCGCCGCCGGTGGCGACCGCCAGGCGCTGGACGCGATCTACCAATCGCTCTACCCGGAGCTCAAGCGTGTCGCCCGGGCCCGGCTGCGCCAGCAGGGCCGCGGCGACGAGATGGGCACGACCATGCTGGTGCACGAGAGCTTCGTGCGGCTGGTCAACGCCCGCGACCTGCGCCTGCAGGACCGGCACCACTTCTTCGCCTACGCCGCGAAGACGATGCGCAACATCATCATCGACAGCGCCCGCGAGCAGCTGGCGGAGCGCCGCGGCGCCGGCGCCGAGCACCTGACACTGTCGGGCGCCGACGCGCAGGCCGTGCCCGATGCCGCCGCGAGCGAGGAGCTGATCCGCGTCGGCGAGGCGCTGCAGCAGCTGCAGAGCATGGATCCCGAGCTCGCCGAGCTGGTCGACATGCGCTATTTCGGCGGCTACAGCGAAGCCGAGGTCGCGGAGCTGCAGGGCGTGACCGAGCGGACCGTGCGGCGGCGCTGGGACAAGGCGCGAGCCTGGCTGTACGTGGCGTTGGGGAACGCCTGAAGGCTTCGATCTCGAACGGGTCAGCCCCTACAGGGCATGTGCACCTCGAGCCACTCGAGTACCGTCGCGTCGGCCGGCAGCCCTTCGCGCACCTCGAGCCCGTGGCCAAGTTCCCAGCTCGAGTCGAACCAGCCGGGGCCGCGGGGCGCGTCGGGGTCGAAGATGAACGCCGAATGGGAATCCACCCGCTCGTGCGGGCCGTTCATGCGTGCCATGTTGTCTGTCTCCCTGCGTTTCGGATCTGCGCGATCGACCGTGTTTCCGGTCGTGCGCGCAGTGTTCCGATGCGCAGGGTTCGCCACCATCCCGCTCCGTGCGGGAATCTGGAGCCGCACGGCTCCCCCGCCGCGGGGCCCTCTCGGGCCGCTCCGCAGTTCCCTCAGACGGGGAGCACGCTGACTTCGACCTCCATGCGCTGCTCGCCGCCGCCGAGGATCACGCCGCGCAGCGGCACCACGTCGGCGAAGTCGGCACCCCAGGTGAGCGTGATGTAGCGGATATCGGCCAGCTGGTCATTGGTCGGATCGAACTCGATCCAGCCGTGCCCGGGCAGATACGCCGCGACCCAGGCGTGCGAGGCGTCGGCGCCCATCAGCCGCGGCTGGCCGGGCGGCGGGTCGGTCAGCAGATAACCCGAGACATACCGCGCCGGCAGCCCCATGCCGCGCAGGCACGCGAGCATCAGGTGCGCGAAGTCCTGGCAGACGCCGCGCCGCTGGTACAGCACCTCGTCGACCGAGGTGCTGACGGTGGTCGCGCCGGGCTCGAACTCGAAGTCGGCGTGGATGCGGTGCATCAGCTCGCCGACCGCGGCGAACCACGGCCGGCCGCGCGCGAACGACGGCGCCGCATAGACCAGCGCCGCCTCCGAATACGGCACCAGCGGCGTCGGCTCGCACATGCTCGCGGGCACGAGGTCGTCCTGCTGCGGATCGCCGCGGATCGCATCGCGCACCGCTTCCCACGGCACCTGGCCGCCGACAGCCTCGGGCTGCGGCGCCTTCGCACGCTCGCCGATCTCGACCAGGCAGCTCATGCGCACGTTCAGCACGCGGTGCGCGCCGTGCAGGCCGAAGTGCGTGACCATGTTGCCGAAGCTGTCGAGCTCGTCGCGACGCTCGTCGACGCCCGGCTCGATCTGCAGCGAATGCGACACCAGCCGCTGCCACGGCAACGGCCGCGGCGTGAGGCGGGCGAGCTGCCACGACTGCGACACCGGCGCGGTGTACGCATAACGGGTCTCGTGCTCGACGGCGTAGCGTTGCAGGACGTTCATCGTCACGCCACCAGCGACAGCACGCTGCGCGAGGCGGCATGCGAGAAGAACTTCAGCGACACCTCGTCCGACACCGCGCCGGCGCCGCGGCGCAGCTGCTCCAGCACGTCGGCGACCGCGGCGCTCTCGGGGTGCAGGTCGGCCGGCGTCAGGTTCGCGAGCGCGGCCTGGCCCGGCGCCAGCACATCGCTTGCGAAGCGGCCATGGCTGAGCTCGAGCTTCGCGATGTAGTCGCTCATGCCCTTGACCTGGAACGCGAGCGAGCGCGGGTTCGTCTCGTCGCGCATCAGCAGGTCCAGCACCGGCAGCCATTCGGGCGCCACCAGGTAACGCGAGCGGTACGTGCCGGTCGAGTCGGCCAGGTCGAGCAGCCAGTCCAGGCCGTGCGTGCGGCCCTCCTGCGTCGCGACCTGCAGCGCGGTGCACAGCTGCTGCAGCCGCTCGACGCGCCGGCCTATCGACAGGAAGCGCCAGCCGATGTTGCGCGTCATGCCGTCGAGCACGAAGCCCGACAGCGTGATCATCGAGGTCACCGCGCGGTCCAGCCAGGCGAGCGCGGTCGGCAGCGTCGCGCCGCGCCGGAACACCGGGTCGCCGGTCAGCTGGTTCAGCGTGCGCCAGTTGTCGGCCGACATGCGGTCGCGCAGGTTGAACGCGGTGCGCGCCATCTGCCGCAGCCGCTGGCTCAGCGCCTCCTCCGGATGGGTCGCGGCGCGCAGCAGCTCGATCGCCGCATCCGCTTCGCCTTCGACGATGCCCAGCCGCTGCGCCAGCGCGAGCGCCGGCTCCATGCCTTCGGACGGCTCGGACGCATGGTCCAACAGCGCCTCGATCGCGACCCGCAGGATGCGCACCGTGCACTCGCAGCGCTCGGCGTAGCGGCCATACCAGAACAGGTTCTCGGCGGCGCGCGACGGCAGGTTCGCCCGCGCGCCGACCAGGTCGTCGGGAGTCACCGTCGTCGACAGCAGCGAGAACGACGCGTTGACCGGCGCGTCCGACACCACCCAGGTGTCCTTCGAGCGGCCGCCGCGCTGCATCGCAATGACGCGCGATTCGACATCCGACGCCACGCGCGTCAAGCCGCCGGGCATCACGCGGTAGCCGTCGGGCGTCGCGACCGCGAACACGCGCAGCCCGACGGTGCGCGCGCCCAGCGTACCGCGCGCGTCGCGCGATTCATGGGCGTCGCGTTGCAGCGCCGGCGCCTGCGACACGCGCACCCATTCCTGCGCGACGTAGCGCTGCGGCCGCGCGGCGACCCGCGCGTGCAGCAGCACGCGCTCGTCGTGCGACAGGTCGGCGCCGAACAGCGCCGGCTCGCGCGCCGAGCGTTCCAACGGCTTGATCAGCAGCGAGTCGAGGCGTTGCCAGGCATCGTCGAACGCGGCCGGCTCGCCCAGCCACCAGGTCGCGACCGACGGCAGCTTCAGCGGCTCGCCGAGCAGCCGCTCGCTCAGGTTCGGCAGGTAGCCGAGCAGCGCGCCCGACTCGAGCACACCCGAGCCCAGCGCGTTGCCGATCAGCACCGTGCCGCGCCGCGCGCAATCGGTCAGCCCCGGCACGCCGAGCGCCGAATCGGAACGCAGCTCGAGCGGGTCGCAATAGTCGTCGTCCTGACGGCGCAGGATCGCGTGCACGCGCTTCAGGCCGTCGACCGTCTTCATCCAGACGACACCGCCGCGCACCGTGAGGTCGCTGCCTTCGACCAGCGGAAAGCCGAGATAGCGTGCGAGCAGCGCATGCTCGAAGTAGGTCTCGTTGTACGGGCCCGGCGTCAGCAGCACGACCAGCGGATTGCCCTCGCCCGGGCCATGGCCGCGCGGCGCCCAGCGCAGCAGCGAGTCGCGCAGCGCACCGAAGAACGAGGCGAGGTGCTGCACGTTCAGGTCGCGGAACATCTGCGGGAACACGCGCGAGACCACGAGCCGGTTTTCGAGCGCATAGCCGGCGCCCGACGGCGCCTGCGTGCGATCGCCGACGACCCACCAGTGGCCGTCCGGCGAGCGCGCGAGATCGGCCGCGTAGTGGAACAGGTGCACCCCGCCCGGCGGCCGTATGCCTTGCGCCGGGCGCAGGAAACCGCCGTGGCCGAACACCACCGGCGCCGGGATCGCGCCCGAGCGCAACAGCTCCTGTGGGCCGTACAGGTCGGCCAGCACGCGGTTCAGCAGTTCGGCGCGCTGCGCGATGCCGGCTTCGATCGCCTCCCACTCCGCAGCCGACAGGATCAGCGGCAGCGGATCGACTTCCCACGGCCGGTCGGCACCCTTGGGGTCGGCGTAGACGTTGTAGGTGATGCCGTGCTCGCGGATCTCGCGCTCCATCAGCGCCAGCGTGTCGCCGATCTCGGCGCCCTCGCGTGCGGCGAGCGAGCGCAGGAAAGCGTCCCAGTGGGGCCGCGGCTGGTTCGGCGCGGCCAGCAGCTCGTCGTAGCGGCCTTCGAGCGCGGAGTAGCCGGACAGCAGGTCTTCGAGCATGAGAACGTGGCGGGCGCGGATTCAGCAACAGCGGCGGGAGTGTGTCACAGGCTTGACATGAGCGACGGCGCCGGGTGCCCGTTCGGGCTGAGGTATCGAAGCCCACGAGCGCCTCGATACCGCCACAGGCGGGACCCTGTGCTGAGGTATCGAAGCATCGGCGCGAGCGGAGCGTGTTGCCCTACTTC
>DATEFR010000264.1:0-7264 GCA_035280545.1 Burkholderiaceae bacterium
CGACGACATCCGCGCCGAGATCTGGCTCAAGCTGTGGGGCAACCTGACGTTCAACCCGATCTCGAGCCTGACCCACGCGACGCTGGTCGACATCTGCCAGTTCCCGCTGACCCGCGAGCTCGCCGCGAACATGATGCTGGAGGCGCAGGCCGTGGCGACCAAGCTGGGCATCACGTTCCGCGTGCCGCTGGACAAGCGCATCGCCGGCGCCGAGAAGGTCGGCAAGCACAAGACCTCGATGCTGCAGGACGTCGAAGCCGGTCGCGCGCCGGAGATCGACGCGCTGGTCGGCAGCGTCGTCGAGCTCGGCCGATTGACCGACACGCCGACGCCGCACATCGACACGGCTTATGCGCTCGTCAAGCTGCTCGGCAAGACGATGGACGAGCACCGCGGGCATGTGCAGATGCGCGAGTTGCTTGCGGCGTGAAGGGTCGCTTGCGCCGCGCTCGCCCCCTCACCCCGACCCTCTCCGCCTGCGGGGGCGAGGGAGCACGGGGTGTTGCTCCCTCTCCCGCTTGCGGGAGAGGGCTGGGGTGAGGGTGATGTGAAACACGCCACCCTGCGCCAGCTCAAGGTGTTCGAGGCCGTGGCCCGACACCTGAGCTTTTCGCGCGCCGCCGAGGAGCTGCACCTGACGCAGCCCGCCGTTTCAACGCAGGTCAGGAAGCTCGAGGACCACGCCGGCCTCGCCCTCTTCGAGCAGTTCGGCAAGAAGATCTACCTGACGCCGGCCGGTGCCGAGCTGCTCGACATCAGCCGCACGATCATCGCGCAGTTCGAGGCGGCCGAGCACGCGATGACGCAGTTCAAGGGCGTCGCCGGCGGCCGGCTCAACGTCGCCGTGATCAGCGCCGGCGACTACTTCTTCCCGCGGCTGCTGGTCGAGTTCGTCGGCCGGCACCAGGGCGTCGTCGTCAACTTCACGGTGCACAACCGCGAGGAGCTGCTGTCGCAGATGGCGGCGAACCTGACCGACCTCGCGATCATGGTGCGCCCGCCGACCGACGCCAACGCCGCTGCACTGGACGTGACCAGCGAGGCGTTCGCGCCGCACCCGTACGTGATCGTCGCCGCACCCAGCCATCCGCTGGTCGGCGAGCGCGACATCGCCCTGGCCCGCATCGTGCGCGAGCCGTTCATCGCGCGCGAGAAGGGCTCCGACACCTGGCAGTCCATGCAGGACGGCTTCGGCGAGCACCTGGCCGGCCTGAACATCGCGATGCAGATCAAGAGTACCGAGACGATCAAGCAGGCCGTGATGGCCGGCATGGGGCTGGGTTTCCTGTCGGCGCACACGATCGCGCAGGAGCTGCGCACCGGCAGCCTGAAGGTGCTCGCGGTGCAGGGCTTCCCGCTGATGCTGAACTGGTACGTCGTGCACCGGCGTCACAAGCGGCTGCCGCCGGTGGCGCAGGCGTTCAAGGACTTCCTGCTGAACGAAGGTGCCGGGCTGATCGAGCAGATCATGGCGGCGGGGCCGGCCGAGAGCCGTGCCGCACTGGCCGAGACGGGTGTGGCGTCCGCCTAAGCTGATAACCGTCTCGAAAAGACGAGCCGCATGGCGTGCCGCGAGGCCGGCCGCGAATCCCCAATTTGTTCACGACTGCACGCGGCGCCCCGCGAATTGGCGCTGCGCACCTGCGCTTTTCGGTTCATGTAGGCGGGTGGCTTGTCGATAGCCTTGGCATATCGAGCACACGCGCTCGCAACAAGAGCAGTCACGACCATGCGCCGAGCCCGACCGAATTTCGCTGCCACGCCGGCCGCCGCCGATCATCACGGCCGCTGATACAGGCGGCGGCGGGAAGCCGCACGTCGACGCCAAGGCTTACCATCGCAAGCCGGCGCGACGACCGGGCCCTACGATGTTTCGCCAAACGCCAGAGTTCGACTCGCCGTCACCGCGCCGCGGCTGGCTCGCATCGCTGTCGCGCGTGCCGCGCGGCGGGATCGCGACCGCGCTGCTGCTGCGGGTGGTGCTGTTCAGCACCGTGGTCACGCTGGTCCTGACCGTCCTGCAACTGACGCTGAGCTACCGCAGCGAGCGGGCACGTCTCGAGAGCCGGTTCGGCGAGATCGACCAGGCCAGCTCGCGCAGCCTCGGCGAAAGCCTCTGGGCGCTGGATTCGCGGCAACTGCAGGAACAGCTCGAAGGCATCCTGCGCCTGCCGTCGATACGGGCGGTCGGGGTGCGGGAGATCGTGTCGTCGGCCCATGCCTTCACGGTCCTTCGCGGCGAGCGGCAGACCAGCCGGGTCGTCGTGAAGGAGTTCCCGCTGGTCTGCTGCGGCGAACGCCCGCAGGTGATCGGCGTGCTCCACATCGAGGCGACCCTGACGGACATCTACCGCGAGCTGGCGGCGCAGGCCATCGTCATCCTGCTCAGCAACGCGGCCAAGACCTTCCTGGTGGCCTTCTTCATCCTGTTCGTCGTGCACAGGCTGGCGACTCGCCATCTGGCGGACCTCGCCGCATCGATGGGCCGCGTGACCCCGGACGCGGAAGCTCCGCCGCTGCAACTGCGGCGCGTGCGGGTCGAAGGCGACGAGCTCGATCAGCTCGTGGAGGCGCTCAACGCAATGCGCGAGCGGCTGCGGCAGCATGCGATGGAGCTGGGCAACGCCAACGCACGCATGGCGGCCATCCTGGACAACATGCCGGACCTCGCCTGGGTCAAGGACGCCGGCGGCCACTACATCGCGGTCAATCGTGCGCTCGCGGCTTCGAAAGGGTTTTCGGAGCCGATCCAGATGATAGGCAAGACCGATGGCGAGCTTCATCCTCCGGAGCTTGCGCGGAGCTACGTACTCGACGATGCCGAGGTGATGGCCTCGAACGGATCCAAGCGGATCGAGGAGGACCACGTCGGCGCGGACGGCAGCAGCACGCGGGTCGAGACCATCAAGACGGCGTTGCGCGACGGCGAGGGCCGCGTCGCCGGCACCGTCGGCATCGCCCGCGACATCACCGCACGGCGCCAGGCCGAGACGGAGCGGGAGGCGCGGCGCGCGGCCGAGGCGGCCAATCGCGCGAAGAGCGATTTCCTGGCGCACATGAGCCACGAGATCCGTACGCCGATGAACGCGATCGTCGGCATGTCGTACCTGGCCTTGCAAAGCGGGCTGACGCCGCAGCAGCAGAACTACGTGCAGAAGATCCATGCCGCGGCCGAGTCGCTGCTGGGGATCATCAACGACATCCTGGACTTCTCGAAGATCGAGGCCGGCAAGCTCGACATCGAGGCCATCGCGTTCAACCTCGACGACGTGATGCACGGGCTGAACAGCCTGGTCGGCATGAGTGCGGAGGCGAAGGGGCTGGCGTTGCAATTCATGCTGCCGCAGCAGCTGCCGACGGCGGTGGTCGGCGATCCCGCGCGGCTGCGCCAGGTGCTGCTGAACCTGGGCGACAACGCGGTCAAGTTCACCGAACGCGGCGAGGTCGTGATCGCGATCGAGATCGTCGAACGCCACGCCCGGTCGGTGCGGCTGCGCTTCGAGGTGCGCGATACCGGCATCGGCATGACGCCCGATGAACAGCGACGCCTGTTCCAGCCGTTCTCGCAGGGCGACTCGTCGACCAGCCGGCGTTATGGCGGCACCGGGCTCGGCCTGTCGATCAGCCGCCACCTGGTGCGCATGATGGGCGGCGGCGACATCGAGGTCCACAGTGCGCCGGGCCGTGGCAGTCGTTTCCGCTTCGAGCTGCCGTTCGAGTTGCAGTCGAACCTGCAAGCGAGTCTGCAGCGCGAGCCGGCAGCACCGCCGTTGCCGCGGTCGGAGATCCTGAGCGGTGGCGGCGTGCCGTCGGAGTCTCGAGCGACGCGCGCCGCGAGACGCCAAGGGGCGCTGCTCGACCACCAGGCGCGGCTGCGCGGCGCGCATGTCCTGCTGGTCGAGGACAACGACGTGAACCGCGAGATCGCGACGACCTTGCTGGATCGCGCGGGCATCGTCGTCAGCGTGGCCTGCGACGGCCGGCAGGCGCTGGAGATGCTGGCGTGCGGCCGGTTCGATGCGGTCCTGATGGACTGCCAGATGCCGGTGATGGACGGCTACGAGGCGACCCGGCAGCTGCGCCTGCAGCCGCAGTGGCGCGAGCTGCCGGTGATCGCGATGACCGCCAATGCGCTGGTCGGCGACCGGGACGATGTCCTGGCCGCCGGAATGAACGATCACATCGCGAAGCCGATCAACGTCGAGGAGATGTTTGCGACGCTGGCGCGCTGGATCCGCCCGGCCGACGCCAGGTCGGAAGTGGCATGACTCGTCGGCAGGCGAGGTGGTGACGCCGGCGGGGCCTCGTCACTTTCCGCGGCCCGGGGCGTACCAGAGCTCCGGCCGGTCGGACGGTGTGCCGGGTGTCAGCAACGGGTTCTTCAGCTCGATCACCGTGCGCATCTCCAGACGCGCCTTGCGCAGCCGCTCGCCATAGTATTGTTGGAAGAGCTTGTCGAACGAGCCGTCGGCAATCGCCTTTTCGAGGCCCTCGCGTATGTGGTCCGCCAGCCGGGTGTTCTGGCGGTTGACCATGAAGTAGGCGTCGTAGAAGTAGTGCAGCGCCACGTGGGGCTCCACTGCCAGCGCGTTCGCGTTGGCCGCCTGCTCGTCCCATATTTCCATCACGCTGCGCGGAAAATAGTCGAAGCGTTTGCCGATCAGCATCTTGAACAGGCCCTCGTACTTGGGCGCCGTGATCACCTCGATGCCGTTGGCCCGCAGGATCTGCGTATCCGGCCATTCCTGCCCCTGCGCGAGGCGTACGCCTTTCAAGTCCTCCAGCGTCTTGACGCCCGCGAGCACCGCCTGCTCGCCCTTGCGGATCAGACCCAGGCGCCATCCGAGCACGCCCTTGTTCACCGGGATGCGGATCGGCAAGAGGCGCGCCTCGCGTTCGGCAGAGCTCGGGATCGGGCCGACATCGATCGTTCGCCCCGCTTCGAGCTCCAGCACCTGGCGCTCCTGGTTCATCGCGAACTCGGCCGTCTGGATCCTGTAGTCGACGCCGGTTTTGGACAGCGCGAGCTGCAGCAGTTGCAGCGCGTAGTCGTAGCGGCGATCGCCCTCGAACTCCGGTCTCGGGAAACGCACGACCTCCGTGCCGGCCGCGGCGATGTGCCCGACGAGCAGCAGGCAGGCCAGCAGACGAGACACCATGCATGCTCTCCTCGTCTTGCGCAGGCGAAGCGGCCTGCTCCGCGAGTCGACGATACGCGAGGCGTTTCGCATACTGGGGAATCTCCTAGGCATGTGCTTACAGCTTCGAATCGACACGGTGCACAATGCCGCCATGCCGAATATTGGATCGATCTTCAAAAGCGAGATCTCGCGACTTGCCCGCAAGGAAATGCGCGTGGCGACCGGCGGACTCAAGAAAGCCGCCAATGCCCATCGCGGTGAGATCGCCGCGCTCAAGCGGCGCATTCAAACTTTGGAACAGGAACTGCGTCGCCTCGCGAAAGATCGCGGGCGAGCCGCGGCACCCGCGGCGGACGACGAAGGTTCTGCCGAGACGACCACGCGCTTCAGCGCGAAGGCGCTGGCCAGCCAGCGCAAACGGCTCGGGCTGTCGGCGCACGATGTCGGTCTGCTGGTGGGCGCATCGTCCCAATCCGTTTACAACTGGGAACAGGCGAAAGCCCGGCCTCGCGCTCGCCACATGCCGGCGCTGAGCGCATTGAAGACCTTGGGCAAAAAAGAAGCCCAACGCCTCGTGTCGCTACGCAAAGCTGCTTGACGAGCCCACCCCAGCACAGGGGTGGGCCAATTTCAGTGCAAGGCATCACACGATGCGCTCGTTCGTGCGCGCGCGGCCCGTGTTGCAGGGCGCCGCGCGCCGATACTCGCGGCCTGCACGGCAAGTAGGCGCGCCGTACGCGGACGCCGCCACGCCGTGATTGGTTGTTCCAGGCGGCTGACCTGGACTGCTCAGCACGAGACAGCACGAGAGGACTCCGCGATGATCCCTGCACGCCCACGTTCGTTCCTGGTCGCCCTCGCCGGCACCGCGCTCGCCGCGCTGCTGACGGCCTGTTCGCCGTCGGTTCCCGACACGATGAAGATCGGCGTGCTGGCGCCGCAGACCGGCACCTTCGCGCTGCGCGGCAAGGACCTCGTCAACGGCGCGCGGCTCGCGGTCGACGAGCTCAATGCGTCGGGCTACACGATCAACGGCAAGGCGGTCAAGTTCGAGCTCGTGGCGTTCGACGACAAGGGCGACGTCGAGGCCGCCAAGCAGGGCGCGCAGCAGTTCGTCGATGCCGACGTCACCGCGATCATCGGCCCGTTGAACACGCCGCAGGCGGCACCGGTGATGCCGATCGTCGCCGCCAAGGGCACGCCGCAGTTCTTTACCGCGACCGGCGCCGAGCTGACCGGGCTGGCCAACGGCAACGCGTTCCGCCTGCTCGCCAACGACGACCTGCAGGGCAAGGCGATGGCGGTGTTCGCGAACGACAACCTGCACGCGAAGCGCATCGCGACCATCGTCGAGACGGGCGCCTACGGGCGCGGCCTGAACAAGGCCTTCGTCGCGTCGCTGCCCAAGGGCGGTGCGCAGGTCGTCTTCACGACCGAAGTCGACACGAAAGAGGAAGTCAGCGCCGACACGGCCGCGAAGATCAAGGCCGCCGATGCCGACCTGGTCGTGCTGTTCGCGCGCGAGCCGCAGCTCACCAGCCTGTTCGCGGCGCTGCAGAAGGTGGGCCACACAGGCGTCACGGTGCTCGGCACGAACGTCGTGCGCAACAAGAACGTGGCGTCGCAGCCGGTGCCGGTCAAGGCGTTCTACGCGACGGCCACCGCGATCGATGCGACCGAGTTCGCGCATGGCCCCGAGTTCCTGGATGCGTTCCAGAAGAAGTACGGCAGTGCGCCGGTATGGGGCGCGCACTATGCGTACGACGCGGTCTACGCGCTGGCCGATGCGCTGCGGCGCAGCCCGTCGGTGAAGTCGGCCGACGTGCTCGCGACGATCAAGCGCATCGACCCGGCGACGCGCGTGCTGCAGAACCTGCGCTTCACCGAGAGCGGCGAGCAGCGCTACCCGAACATCGGCGTCTACAAGGTGGAGCGCGGCATCTGGGCGCCGCAGCTCGTTTCGGCAAGCTGGTGACGGATCAGCCGATACCTTTGGACATGAGTTGATCCGCACCGCGGCGAGAATCGTCGCGATGCAGATCTCGATCCCAACGCCAGGCCATCGCGGGTGGGCGGCCGCGACCACACTGGCCGTCGCGGCCTTGTCGGGGTGCGCGTCGACC
>DATEFR010000265.1:0-3774 GCA_035280545.1 Burkholderiaceae bacterium
ATCGCGATCGCCAGCACGCGCATCGGGCCGACCTGGGGCGCGGTCGCGCTGGGCCTCGCCGCGGCGCTTGCCGTGTCGCTGCTGCTGTCGCTGCTGATCGGCCTGTTCAGCCTGCGCGTGAAGGCGATCTTCTTCGCGATGATCACGCTCGCGGTCGCCTCCGCGTTCCTCGCCTTCGCATCGCAGCTGTCGGGCGTGACCGGCGGCGAGGACGGGCTGACCTTCAAGGTGCCCGAAGCCCTGCAGCCCGGGACGCAATACCTCGAGGAGCCGCTGCTCGGCGCCTCGATCGACGGCCGATTCGCGAGCTACTACCTGCTGTTCACCGTGGCGGTGGTGCTGGTGCTCGTGATGCTGCGCATCGTCAACTCGCCGTTCGGGCGCGTGCTGCAGGCGATCCGCGAGAACGACTTCCGCGCCGAGGCGATCGGCTACCGCACGGTCGTGTATCGCACGATCGCGAGCGTGCTGTCGGCGTTGTTCGCCACGCTGGCCGGTGCGATGCTCGCGCTCTGGCTGCGCTACAACGGCCCCGACACGACGCTCTCGTTCGAGATCATGCTCGACGTGCTGCTGATCGTCGTGATCGGCGGCATGGGCACGGTGTACGGCGCGGTGGTCGGCAGCGTGCTGTTCGTGATCGCGCAGAGCTATCTGCAGGACCTGATGAAGCTCGGCGCGAGCGCGATCGGCGACGTGCCGGTGATCGCGCCGCTGATCTCGCCCGACCGCTGGCTGCTGTGGCTCGGCATCCTGTTCGTGCTGTCGGTCTACTACTTCCCGAGCGGCGTCGTGGGGCGCCTGCGCGCGGTGCGGCGAGCCCGATGATGACGACGCCGACTTCGCACTACCTGCGCTGCGCGGGACGCGAGCTTCACTGTCTCGAGTGGGGCGCGCAGCATGCCGAGACCGTGGTCGCATGGCATGGCCTGGCGCGCACCTGCCGCGACATGGACGACATCGCGCAGCATCTCGCGCAGCGTTACCGCGTGATCTGCCCCGACACGATCGGCCGCGGCCTGAGCCAATGGAGCCCGCAGCCCGAGCGCGAGTACTGCCTGTCGTTCTACGAGCAACTCGCGGGCTCGCTCGTCGACCAGCTCGGCCTCACGCAGTTCCACTGGCTCGGCACGTCGATGGGCGGGGCGATCGGCACGCGCGCCGCAGCACGCAGCCTGCATGGCCGCATCCGGCGCCTCGTGTTGAACGACAACGGTCCGGAGCTGGCGGAGGCGGCGATCATGCGCATCCGCAGCTATGCGGGCAACCCGGCGGCATTCGCGACCGTCAGCGAGCTCGAGGCCTACTTCCGCAGCGTCTACAAGCCGTACGGCTGGCTCAGCGATGCGCAGTGGCGCCGCCTCGCCGAAACCTCGACGCGCCGCCTGCCCGACGGCCGCGTGACGCCGCACTACGACCCGGCGATGGTGATGCAGTTCACCCATCACGACGACGAGTACCTGCAGTGGGACGACTGGGAGCGCCTCGACATCCCCGTGCTGTGCCTGCGCGGCGAGAGTTCGGACCTGCTGCTGCCCGACGTCGCCGAGCGCATGCGAACCACCGGTCCGTGCGCCGTCGTCGTCGAGATCAAGGACTGCGGCCATGCGCCGGCGCTGAACACGCCGGAGCAATGGGCGCTGGTCGAACGTTTCCTGGCCGGCTGAATGCCGGCTGTCGTTCCACCCACACCACGAGGAGACTGTTCATGCTGTGTCGTCACCCGCGCCTGATCGTTGCCATGCTCGCTGCCGCCGCCTGCGTCGCGGCGCAGGCCGCCGGAACCGTCGGCAACACGTTTCCGGCCGACTTCCCGGCGATCGAAGACACCTCGCTGGCCAAGCCGGTGATCGGCTTCGGCGCGGCCGGCCCGGTCACGCGCGTGCCGGTGATCTTCCTGCACGGCAACAACGACACTCCGTTCCCGACGGCGTGCAACCCGTTCGGGCGCGTGCAGGCGTTCGCGCAGTACCTCGCCGACCGCGGCTATTCGACCAGCGAGCTGTGGGCGCTCGGCTACCAGGGCGACCAGTGCAACCTCGCGACCGACCCGACGAACCGCTCGCGCATCGCCCACACCGCCGAGGCCAACGTGCCCGACCTTAGCCGCTTCGTCGACGCGGTGCTCGCCTATACCGGCGCGCAGCAGGTCGACATCGTGGCGCACAGCCTCGGCGTGCCGCTCGCGCGCGAGTGGATGCGGCAGGAAAACGCGCAGCGCCTGGTGCGCCGGCTGGTCGCGATCGATGGGCCGAACCACGGCATCATCAACTGCTCGCCGAACCCGCTGAACTACTTCCAGGCGCCGGCGGCCGGCGGCTTCACGCCGCAGAGCGAGGTCTGCCGCGAGTTCGGCTCGCCGCGAAGCGCCTTCCTCGAGCGCCTGAACCGCGGCGACGACACCCCGCCACCGACCCGCGTGCTCGTGATCCGCAATGCCGACAAGAGCTTCGTCTACTTCCCGATCCAGGACGGTCTGATCGCGCCGGTGCCGGCCGAGGATTCGAACGGCCGCCCGACCGACTTCTCGCAAAGCGCCAGGCTGCAGGGCGCCGAGGAGCTGAACCTGACCGGCCAGGGCGCGTTCGATCCCATCCTCGGCACCTCGCACCTCGGCATCCTGAACTCGCCGCAGACCTGGGCGGCAACGTTCGACTTCCTCAAGGCCCGCTGAACCCTGAACCCCGCGCGGATCAAGCGGACGCCGCGGATCCGGCTCTGCCGGTCCGCTGGGGTCGCCCCCTTGAGGGGGTGCGCCGAAGGCGCTACGGGGGTGGTCGTCAGTTCGCGAGCAGGTTGGCAGCCGGGACGGGGACGGCGGTGCCATTGCCCGGCGTGATCCACAGCAGGCGCATCGTCGCCGTTCCCTTGCCCTGGTAGTACTCGACGACGATCGGGGCCAGCTGGCCCGCACCGAGATTGAACGCGGTGCTGGTGTCCGGCGTCGCGGCCGTATGCGATGCCCAGCGGTCGATGACGAGCGCGCCGTTCACCCAGACCCGCACGCCGTCGTCCGCGAACGCCTGCAGGCGGTAGGTGCCAGCTGCCGACGCGATGAGCCGGCCGGTCCAGCGCGCGGAGAAGTCCTTCTTCGAGACCGCGCCGCCGGGCGAGGTGCCGCCGCCCCAGTTGAAGTCGATCGCTTCGACGCGCGTCAGCGCCGGCGCGCCCGTGAGCGACGTGTTGTTGAAGTAGTTGCCGGTCAGCCCCGTGCCGCTGCCGGGCGGTGCGGGCGCTGCCGGCTCGTCTGCACCGATTTCTTTCAGGTACGCGACCAGCATCGTCAGGTCGGCGTCGCCGATGAACACGTTGTTGTGCGCACGGACCGCAAGGTCGAGCGTCGGCGCCGATCCGTCGTGCAGGTAGGGGCCCGTGGCCCAGACGTCGCGCAGCGTCGGCACGTCGATACCGGTCAGGGGCCCGAACAGCCGCGTGCCGCTCGAAGGCTTGATCGTGCCGATGTTGACCGCCGTGTTCAGCCCGCTGCCGGTGAACGCCGCGCCGCTGTGGCATGCCGCGCAATTCTGCGAGGCGAACACGGCCTTGCCGGTTGCTGCGTTGGCGGACAGCGTGGCCGCGCTCGGCCGTGCGGGCGCCGGTGCGAAGGTGTTCAGCGAGCCGACGTAGGCGGACAGCGCGTCGAGGTCGGCCGCGAGGCCGGTCTTCGGGTCACCGAGCGGCGCACTGCGCGTGCCGGTGCCGAACGCCGCGTCGCTCATCAACCCGGTGCCGCCGGCGAGGCCTCGGATCTGGCCTTCGAAGTCCTGCACCTCG
>DATEFR010000266.1:0-3471 GCA_035280545.1 Burkholderiaceae bacterium
CGCGTGCGCAATGCCGAGACATAACCGTCCTCGACGCGGATCGTCGCGATGCGCCACGGCCCGCCGAACAGGCTGCGCAGATCGGGCTGCACGTGCACGCGGCGCGCTCGCAACTCGTCATCGGCCGGCCAGCCGGCGGCGGCCTTGATCCGCAGGTCGATCACGGCCAGGCCGCTCCAGCCGGCTTCGATGGCGCCGATGCTGGCACGCGGTCCGAGCGCCGTCTCGATCTGCGCGCGCAGCTGCCGCACCGCGATCTGCAAGGCGATGAAGACGAGCAGCGCGAGCGCCAACAGAAGACTGGCGCCGATGACGAGGCGACGGCGGGTGCGGGTCATCGACAACGAGGAGAAATGGGCAACAGGCTGGGGGGCAACAGGGCGCAAATGCGCGCCGATGCTAGCGGCGAAATCGAGCGATCCGTCTTCGACACTCGGCATCCCTGAGGTGAGGGATCGAATCCTCGCAGGCATCGATCTAGAGTTCAGTACGACGGTGGCGAGGCGCACATCCCAAAAACCTACGCCGAACAGTCCGGAAGGTGAGTCGCTGCCGGCACCGTCTCCACCACCCCTTCTTCTCCCTGGCCTTCGGTGCCAGGCCGTGATCCGCGGCGTGCGTCACATCCTGCGGCGCATTCGCGCAACAGCCCCCCATTCAGGGCGTGGCCAGCGCCGGCCTGCATCGTGACGATCGAGGCTTACGCATCGAACGGCGAGGTCATGATGGTGAAGTTCTCGGTATCGAACGGCCTGTACGGCAAACGCTCGCCCTTCCACGTCGATTGCTACCAGCCCATGCCCGGCTGGCTGCTGATCGCGCTTGGAAGCTGGACGCTCGAGGTTTGCTGGGTTGCCACCCAGCCCCGCCTCGCCCGCGCCCGCGTTCGCCAGCGCGCCTGAGCGCGCCGCCGCCAACGTCTTCTTCTGGTTGTCGTTGTTTCAAAGGCGCAGCAGCAGCGCCTCGGTCGCCAACCGTGCGACCGCCCGCACCGGCGCGTTCTCGATCAGGTGATCGGCGCCACGTTCGATCAGCACGTTCTCCGCGAGCTGCGACACCACCGGCATCATGCCGCGGGCCATCGCGATCAGCTCGACGACGCCCATCTCGCGCAAGGCGCCGTCGACGCGCCGCGACGAGATCAGGTACTCGGTCGCGTCCATCGGCAGTTCATTGTTCTCGAACGCGCGCAGGACCCGGATCGGGTCTCGCAATGCCGAGAGTCGGGTCCGCTGTTTCGTCGTCACGCCATCCCCCACAAGTCAAGTCGATTGAGGTGGATTTCGGCAGGCGCCGGGTCAACTTGAAGGACCGGCGGCGTGACGCACGTTTCAGTCGGTTTCGCGGCGTGCCAGATCGGCCTCGAAGAAGGTGTTCAGCTCCTGGCCCGAGGCCGCGTCGGCAAACCCGTCGAAGCGCCCCTCTTCGGCGATTCGACGCGCCGCGCGCATGAAGCCGCCCCAGGCGGACCGCGCCAGCGCCCCGCCGACGCTCACCCGGCGAACGCCCAGCGAGGCGGCATCGGCCAGCGTCAAGTCGCTGGCCCAGCCGATCAGCAGGTTGACCGGCTTGGGCGCGACCGCGGCGACCACTGCCGCGATCTGCTCGCGGCTGCGCAGCCCCGGCGCGTACAGGCAATCCGCGCCGGCCTGTGCATAGGCCTGCAGCCGCGCGATCGTCTCGTCCAGATCGGGGCGGCCGACGAGGAAACACTCGGCGCGCCCGACCAGCAACGTGTCGCCGCCGGTTGCGGCTATCGCCCGCCGCGCCGCGCGGATGCGCTCGACCGCGACATCGAGTGCGAACAGCGGCGCCGCCGCGTCGCCGGTCGAGTCCTCGATCGAGAGGCCGGCGACGCCGGTGTCCACCGCGAGCCGCACACTCTGCTCGACCTCCGCCGCATCGGCGCCGAAGCCGTTCTCGAAATCGGCATTCACCGGCAGGTCGGTCGAGCTCGCGATCTCGCGCAGGTGCGCGAGCGCCATCGCGCGGGTGATGCCGTTGTCGGGCCGCGCGGCCGACCAGGCGTAGCCGGAGCTGGTCGTCGCCAGGGCTTTGAAGCCCAGGCCCTGCAGAAAACGGGCGCTGCCCACGTCCCACGGATTCGGGATCGCGAAGCAGCCGGTCTCGTGCAGCTGGCGGAAGATGCGTCGCTTGTCGGCGACGCTGGGATGCGGATCGGACATGCAGGCCTCCACAATCAACGGGCACCGATTCTGCTACGGTCGCCGGGCGGCTTGTAGCCCAGCGTCTTCATCGGCGCGGTCAGCGTCTGTTTCGCGGTCCAGTAGTCGCGCCAGGGGTCGGTGCTCTGGAACGACAAGTGCTCGCGCGCGGTCTGCACGTTCCATTGGTCGGCGCGCTTGAGCTCGGCCAGGTCGTCCCAGGCGATCGGCATCGAGACGCCGAGCCCGGGCCGCGAGCGCGCCGAGAACGCCGCCGCGGTCGTCGCGCCGAAGCCGTTTCGCAGGTAGTCGACGAAGACCTTGCCGACCCGATTGGACGCGCCGCTCTTCGCGACGAAGCGGTCCGGGATCACGCGCGCCAGGTGCTGCACCACCGCCTGCGCGAAGCCCTTCGCGGTGTCCCAGTCGTGTCGCGGCGTGACGGGCACGACGACATGCAGCCCCTTGCCGCCGCTGGTCTTCAGCCAGCTCGCGAGACCCAGCTCGTTGAGGATCGTGCGCATCAGCAGCGCAGCCTCCTGCACGCGGTTCCAGCGCACGCCCTCGCCGGGGTCGAGGTCGAAGACCACCCGGTCCGGCTTGGCGATTCGCTTCGCGACCGCGTTCCAGGTGTGGAACTCGATCACGTTCATCTGAGCGGCGCCGACCAGCGCGGCACGCGTCGGCACTTCGAGCAGGGCGGTGTGACCGGGCCACAAGGCCGGGTCCAGCTCCCGGACCTCGGGCAGGCTGAGCGTCTCCATGTGCTTCTGGAAGAACAGCTCGCCGCCCACGCCGGTCGGCCCGCGCACCAGCGAGCACGGCCGGCCGATCAGGTGCGGCAGGATCCAGTCGACGACCGAGTCGTAGTAGCGCACCAGCTCGAGCTTCGTGATGCCGGTGCTGGCGTCGATCACGCGATCGGGGTGCGAGATGCGCACGCCGGCCACCGTGCTGCCGCGGCCGTCGTTGCCATGGCCATGGTTCGTCGACGACCTGTCCGCCGCGGGTGGGCTTGAAACAGCTTGCTCGCGCACGACATCGCGCGGATCGCGATCGGCCCGCAGCCCCAGGTACTTCGCGTGGCGGATGCGGCCATCGGGTGTCCATTCGCCGAATTCGACCTCGGCGACCAGCTCGGGCTGCACCCAACGCTCGATGCCGACCTCGCGCGTGGTCCAGCGCCCGCGTTCGGGCGGCGCCTTCGACGCGAACGGCGGCTCGCGCACGGTCGAGGGCTTCAGGCGCGTCAACAGCGTGCTCGCCTGCTTCGCATTCCAGCCGGCACCGACGTTGCCGACATAGA
>DATEFR010000267.1:0-2701 GCA_035280545.1 Burkholderiaceae bacterium
CATTGCCGAACGGGCCGACCTGGACCTGGTCGTCCACCTCGGCGACTACATCTACGAGTACGGCACCGATCAAAGCGACGTGCGGGCCGTCGAACCGAGCTTCGAGATCGTGACGCTCGCCGACTACCGGCTGCGCCACGCCCAGTACAAGCGCGATCCGGACCTGCAGGAGATGCATCGCCAGCATCCGGTGATCGCGATCTGGGACGATCACGACATCGCGAGCAACGCCAACGCGACGGGTTCGCAGAATCACACCGAGGGTGTCGAGGGAACGTGGACGGATCGCGTCGCAGCGGCCTTGCAGGCTTTCTACGAATGGCTGCCGGTGCGTGTCGTCGATGCCGCGGACCCTCGCAAGAACTACCGCAGCTTTTCGATCGGCAACCTGGTCGAGCTGTTGATGCTGGAGGAGCGGGTCCTCGCGCGATCGCCGCAACTGCCGGGCAACGCCACCCTCCCCGACACGTTCAGGCAGCGCGATGCCTTCCTCGATCCCACCCGGGAGATGATCGGCAGCGTGCAGCAGGACTGGTTGGCCGGCCGGCTGCGCACATCGACGGCCCAATGGAAGTTCCTCGCGCAAGGCGTGATGTTTGCGCAGCTCAAGCTGGAGGCGCAGACCATCGCCGAAGGCGGTGGACTGTTTGCGAACGCGGACCAGTGGGACGGCTACCAGCCCGCTCGCGATCGTGTGTACCAGGTGCTGAAGGGGGATGCGTCCCACGCGGCCGTGGGCAACGTCGTCGTGATCAGTGGCGACGCCCACAGTTCATGGGCAGCCGACCTGAACCAGGATCCCAACAACGCCGACGTCCCCGGCGGCGGCTACGACCCCGACACCGGCGCCGGCTCGCGCGCGGTCGAGTTCGTCGGCACATCGGTCACATCGCCGATGGTGATCGACACGCACGGCCTCGCCGAGTCCCTGCTGGAGTCCGTCAATCCGCATTTCAAGTACATCAACCTGTCCCGGCGCGGCTACATGCTCATCGACGCCAACGCGACGCGTGTCGTGGGCGAATGGTGGTTCGTCGACACGGTCGCCAACCGGGACGGGGGCCAATCGTTCGCGACCGCGTTCCAGGTTCTGGATGGCGGGCAGCATCTGCTTGCGGCGGCCCAGACCAGCGCGCGCGCCAATCCGCCGGCGTTGGCTCCGGCCTGAGCTTGAGCAAATCGAATGAGCGGGTCGATCTCGGTGTGCGCTTCGTCATCCTTCTTGTTGGGCATGCATGCGAGGTGACAGCTCGTCGACTTCAACGCCGGTGTCGATCGGCAGCCCGGCGATGTCCAGTGTTGCGCGCAGCACCGTGCCGGTGACGGACTCGGTGCAGTACAGCGTCTTGCGCTCGGGCCCGCCGAACGCGATGTTGGTCAAGGAGCTGCCTGCACAGCTCTTCAGCACCATCTCCGGCTCGGCCCGATGGTTGAGCACCCAGACCAGTCCGAGCCCCGGGTTGGCGACGATCACGCGGCCTGCCTCGTCCACCGCCAGGCCATCGGGCCCGCTCGGTCCGTACGAGGTGAAGAACGCGCTGACCTTGGAGACGCTGCCGTCCTCCAGCAGCGGCACGCGCCAGACCTGGTTGCCTCGCGTGACGCCGAGGTACAGCACCCGCTCGTCGGGCGACAGCGCCACGCCGTTCGGGCTCGGCACGTTGGCGAGCAGCATGTCGAGCCGGCCATCGGGGCGCAGCCGATAGAGCCGCCCGGTCGGATCGTGCAGGCCCGTCTGGCCCTGGTCGGTGAAGTAGAGGTTGCCGCGGCTGTCGAAGATCAGGTCGTTGACGCCCTTGAAGCGCTCGCTGTTGCGGCGCTCCAGGTAGGGGCGCACCGCGCCGGTCGTCACGTCGCACGCCATCAGGCCGTTGCGGTAATCGGTGACGATGAGTTCGCGCTCGTTGAGGAACTTGCACCCGTTGGGTTCGCCGGCCCATTCGGCCACTTGCGCCCACTCGCCGCGCGGGTCGATGCGAAAGATGCGACCGAACGGAATGTCGCTGACGTAGAGGTTGCCGGCGGCGTCGAACACCGGCCCTTCCAGGAAGGAATCGGTAGGCTGGCCGCCGCGGTTCGCATCGGCCCAGTCGGAGCGCACGCCGCTGCGGCGAAAGCGATCGGGCAGGCGCGTGTAGACCTCGGTCTCGCGCACCTGCGGCGGCTGCAGCAGCACCATCATGGGCGCTCGAAGGCCGTGTTCGCGGCGACTTTGCCCCAGTACGCCGTACGCTCCTGCAAGTCCTTGGCGAAGGTGGCCGCGTCCCAATAGCCCGGCTCGGAGGCGATGCTGTCCGCGAACGCCTTCATGTCGGCCGACGCCATCGCGGTGGCGATCTCCTTCTGCAGCCGGTCGATCACCGCTTGCGGCGTGCCCTTGGGCGCCCACAGGCCGGTGAAGTTGATGAGCCCCGGGAACTTGACGCCGGCGTCGGCGAAGGTCGGCACCTCGGGCAGCGAGGCGAGCCGCTTGCTGCCGCTCACGCCCAGCAGCCGGGCCTTGCCGCCCTTCACATGGCTCATCACGCCGGGCGTCGATGCCACCTGGAAGTCGATGGTGCCGGACAGCATCGCCAACGTCGCTTCGCCCGCGCCCTTGAACGGCACGTGCATGAAGTTGACACCCGCCGCGATGCCCAGCCCTTCGCTGACGAAGTGCGGTGCAGACCCGGCACCGCCTGTGCCGTAGGTCACCTTGCCC
>DATEFR010000268.1:0-4214 GCA_035280545.1 Burkholderiaceae bacterium
GGGACTCCAGGAGTCGACCCCTCATCAACGCTTGATGAGCCACTGACTCCAGGAGTCGACATGGCATCAAGAGGGGGTCGCTACCCCCTGAATCCTGATTCACTGAATCCTGATTCACCGAATCCCGAAGAAAAGACTACCGCCGCTGCGCGGCTCGTCAAACGCTCCGCGCTTGACCCGCCACCGCAGCCGGCGCAAGCGCAGTTGCCGGGCACCGAACCGGTGCCAAAGCCGTACGCCGTGCCGGATTGCCCGTATGCAGCGCTGCTCGAAGCGTTTCATGCCGAGCTGCCCATGCTGCCGACCGTCACCGTCGTCAACGACGTGCGGCGCGAGCACATGCGGGCTCGATGGCGCGAGGTGTGCGCGGGCGAGCGCTTCGACACCGCGGCCGGGCTTGAGTGGTTCCGCTGGTACTTCGCCCATGCGGCGCGCTCGAAGCACCTGACCGGCCGAGGTCGACCGAGCCGCGACACCGGCCGCGTGTGGCATGCGACTTTCGATTGGCTCTTGCTGCCGACGAACTTCGCCAAGGTCATCGACGGCAACTACCTCGACGAAAGGGCCATCGCATGAGCTACGCCAGCGCCAAGGCCCGGCACGACGCCGCAGCGGCGACGCACAGCGATGCATCGCTGCAGCACCTCATGTGCGCCGCGCACGGTTGCCCGAACCGGTGGACGGTCGACGCCGGCAACGGCCGGCTGTGCGGCGCGCACGCCTGGGCCGAGCCCGAGCAGTGGCCCGACATCACCTACGCGCAGCAGTGGGACGAAACCGAGCGCGCCCGACTGCGTGGCGAGGCATCAGCACCACCCGCGCGCCGCACGGCCAATCCGGCACGCTTGCGCCGCCTGCTCGCCTCGCTGCAGCAGCGGCAGGTCGAGCCGCGTGACCCGAAGGCATGGGCGCACAAGCTGCGGGCGCGCGAGGAAAGCGGCGAGACGCTGACACAGCGCGACATGTGGCGGGCCGCGCTCGCCGTCGAGCTGGCGCGCGAAGCCGTGGAGGCCGCATGAGCGTTCGCATCCTGCACGGCGACTGCCGCGACGTGATGGCTTCGCTGCCGGACCAGTCGTTGCATTGCTGCGTGACATCGCCACCCTACTTCGGTCTCCGGGACTACGGCCACGACGACCAGATCGGCCTTGAATCGTCGCCAGCCGAGTACGTCGAGCAGCTCGTCGCAGTGTTCCGAGAAGTGCGCCGCGTGCTGCGCGATGACGGCACGCTGTGGCTGAACCTGGGCGACAGCTACGCGGCGACGACGAAAGGCAGCAGCGGCAATGGCGAGAAGCAGCGCAGCAATGCCGGCACGCTGCTCACCGATCGCTCATGGCGCATCCCGGACGGGCTGAAGCCGAAAGACCTCGTCGGCATTCCCTGGCGCGTCGCGTTCGCGCTGCAGGCCGATGGCTGGTGGCTTCGTCAAGACATCATCTGGCACAAGCCGAACCCGATGCCCGAGAGCGTGCGCGACCGCTGCACGAAGGCACACGAGTACCTGTTCCTGCTGGCGAAGTCCGAGCGGTACTACTTCGACGCCGATGCGATCGCGGAGGCAAGCGTCGACCCCGACGTGACCGCTAAGCGCTACGAGTCCGCGTTCGGCGGAGAGAAGGCGCGCGCGCCAGTCGGCAATGCCGGCATCGACACGCGCACGCGCCCGCAGGGCATGCGCGAATTCGCTGGCAAGCGCAACAAGCGCAGCGTCTGGTCAATCACGACGCAGCCGTACAGCGAGTCGCACTTCGCCACGATGCCGCCAGATCTGGCTGAAACGTGCATCAAGGCCGGATGCCCCGCTGGCGGCATCGTGCTCGACCCGTTCGGCGGCGCCGGGACGACGGGCCTTGTCGCTGATCGCCTTCAGCGCAGCGCAATCGTCGTCGAGCTGAACCCGGCCTATGTGGCTATGGCGCGCGACCGCATCCAGGGCGATGCGCCGCTGTTCGCCGAGGTGGTGACGTGATCGTCGTTCCGCTCCGCACGCGCGGCTCGAACGCACGCGAGCCCTGGCAGGCGCGTCACCGCCGCGTCAGGGGCGAGCGGCAATCGGTCGCGTGGATGCTCGCCGGCAAGCAACGGCCGAGCATCCCCTGCACGGTGCTGCTGACGCGCTGCGCGCAAAGCGGCGGGCTCGACGACGACAACCTGCGCCATGCGCTCAAGGGCGTACGCGACGAGGTCGCGCGCTGGCTCGGCGTGAACGACCGCAATTCGGCGCAGGTGCGCTATGCGTACGCGCAGATTCGCGGCGACTGGGCGGTTCGCATCGAGTTCGGCCCGCCGGCCTCGGGCGCGCAGCTCGAACTGCTCGGCGAGGTCGTGATGCCGAGGGCTGCCGCATGAACGCCGCGCTGTACAGCGCATGGAGGTAAACGCATGGACCTGATCAGCCTCGTAATCGTCGTCGTCGTGCTGGGCCTCGTATGGTGGCTCGTCACGACCTACCTGCCGATGCCGCCGGCCGGCAAAACCGTTTTGACGGTCGCGTTCGCGGTCGTCATGGTGCTGGCGCTGCTGTCGTTCCTCGGCATCGGCGCAAGCGTGCTGCATTACCGGCCGGGGCTGCGATGAGCGGGCCTGCCGGTGGGTGGATTTCACACAGCATCGCCGCGCGCTGACGAGTCGCGGCACACAGAGGAAACAACCCCATGAGCTATTCATTCATCGTGCGCGCCGACAACAAGGAAGCGGCAAAGGCCGGTGTCGTCGCCGAGCTGGCGAAGATCGTCGAGGCGCAGGCCATCCACGCGAAAGACCGCGAGCAGGCCGAGGGCGCCGCCTTCGCGTTCATCGACCTACTGGCCGACGACGAAACGAAGGTCATTCAGGTCAACGTGCACGGCTCCGTGAGCTGGTCGGGCGACGCCAATGCGCCGGACATCAGCGGTGCAGCGGTCGGCGTCAGCGTGCATTACGCGATGCGCGAAGAGCCGAAGGCCACCGAAGACGAGGCCGCATGACCGAGTGCCCGGATTGCGTCGCTGCGCACGAACGCGCGTGGCACGCATTCACCGCCGGCTGCATGGTGTGCTCGGCCCGCCGCATTTCGCGCGGGCCTGCATGCCATGCCGCCGAGCGGGCGGGCTACATCACCCCGGCCTATCGCGAGGAGCTGCAGGCCGCAGCCGGCACGCACTGGCAGACGCTGCACTCGCTGGTGCTCGCATGGAAGCGCGGCGCCGGCATTCCGCATTGGCCTCACGCAAAGACCATCGAGGGCGCCTGACGTGGTGTCGTTCACGATCCGCACGAACTTCCCCGAGGTGCAGGCCAAGCTGCAGCGCCTGCAAAGCGATGTCGGCGCCGCAGCGCTGGCAAGCGCGATCAACAAGACGCTTGCGCAGGGCAAGACACAGATGGTGCGTGCCATCACAGCCGAGTTCAACGTGAAGGCGGCCTATGTGCGTGATCGCCTGCGCATCCGGCGTGCCACGGCCAGGGGTGGCACTGCGCTGATCGAAGGCGCATTGATGGGTGGTAAGAGCGACCGCACGCGCTCGGCCAACATCATTGCGTTCGTCGAGCGCAAGGTGACGCTTGCCGAAGGGCGTCGACGCCGCAAGGCGGGCACGCTCAATCAACTGTTCGTCAAGGTCAAGCGCACGGGGCCAGTGAAGCCGATCCCCGGTGCGTTCATCGGCAACAAGGGCCGCACGGTGTTCAAGCGCGTAGGCAAGACGCGCCTGCCCATCGAGCCGGTGCAGACGATCGATGTCGCGCAGATGTTCAACACGAAGCGCATCAACATCGAGGTTCGCAAAGTCATGCTTGCGAAGTTCCCGACCGTCTTCGCCCGAGAGGCCGCGTTCTACACCGAGCGGTTCAACCGGCAGGCCATCAACGCGGCCTTCGACAAGCTGCGCGAAGTGCGTGCGAGCGGGGGCGCGTGATGGCCCATTGCAGCCACGATCGACGCGCAGGCCATCGCCCTATCACCGCGCGGTCGATCGCGCCCCTACGGGCCATCTGCGGGCCTCGGCGGGGCATGCCTGGGGCCTGCCTACCCCGGGGTCTAGGTTCTTCCACGGGCCGGGCCGATGCGGGTGCGAAACGGCTCGAAACCTACCTAGCGAATGCCCCTACCGAATGTCCGGGCAAAGGATACCTCGATGACCGGTGAGCAGGTTGCCGCAGCGCTAGGCGTCGATCCGCGCCTCGTGGCCCGGTACAAGCGGCGCGGGATGCCGCTCGACTCGGCCATCGCA
>DATEFR010000269.1:0-12766 GCA_035280545.1 Burkholderiaceae bacterium
GTGGCAGCGGCCATCGCACGCGAGCGCGACGGCCGCTCGGGCACGCGCATCCTGCCGCTCGCGACGGGCGCGGCCGGGTTGCCGCTGCTGCCTTGCACGATGTCGGCCAACGGCGCGACCTGCGAATCGACGCGCTGCGCCGGCAAGGCCGGCGGCGGCTCCGCCGCAGCACCGCCTTGTGCGAGGTTGATGAGCGGCGGGTCGACGAAGGCGACGAACTTGCGCGTCATGCGCGAGCCGCAGCCGATCGAGACATTGACCGTGACGACCGGCTCGTCGATCAGCGTCGAGCTCGTGATGCGCACGCTGCGTTCGCTGGGCTCGGCACCGGGCTCGAGCGTGACGCGCAGCTGGTTGGGCTGCAGCCGGTTGTCGCCGACGAAGACTTCGGCAGAGACGCACTCGCGCGCGAGTGTCTCGTCGCCCTCGAGCCGCAGCGAGGCTGCGAAATTCAACGGCTGGCCGAGCTGGGTCGCGTTGACGACGCGTCCGAATCCGAGGGCATGTGCAGCAGGAGCGGTCAGCCACAGCGCAAAGCCGGTGGCGATGACGGTCGATGCAGCGCGCATGCGTGGGGTGGGGCTTCGTGAATTTTTGCTTGCGGGGACTCTAGCATGGCAAGGTGCCCTTGCCTCTCTGGGACGACCCTGGGGTGCGCGGGGGCTACATGACACAATGCCGCGGCCAATTGCGGCACCCTTGCTCCACCACCAGCCGATCCGATCGATGTCCTCAGAACTCCTGACCGAACGGGACGGCGCCGCGCTGGTGCTGACCTTCAGCGACCCGGCCACCCGCAACACGCTGTCGCAGCAGGTGTTGACCGCCGCGATCGAGATGCTCGACAAGGCCGAGTCGGACCCGGACCTGCGTTGTGTCGTGCTGCGCGGCGACGGTGCGCATTTCTGCGCCGGCGGCAACCTGAACGGGCTGATCGAGCGGCGTCAGATCGGCCCGCCGGCGCAGGTGCAACAACTGGGGCTGCTGCACCAGTTCGTCGAGGTGCTGCGAGCGTTTCCGAAGCCGGTGATCGCCGCGGTCGAAGGCGCCGCGGCCGGCGCCGGCTTCTCGATCGCGTTGGCGTGCGACCTGATCGTCGCGGCCGAGGACGCGCGCTTCGTGCTGTCGTACGCCCGCATCGGGCTGACGCCGGATGCCGGCGCGACCTGGCATCTCGCGCGCGCCCTGCCGCGCCCGCTGGCGCAGAAGCTGATCTGGCTGGCCGAACCGGTCTCGGCGCGGCAGCTGCATGCGTGGGGCCTGGTCGCGGCAGTGGCCGACAGCGGCCGTGCGCTGCCCGAAGCGCTCGCGCTGGCCGGCCGGCTCGCCGAGATGGCACCGAACGCGCTGGCCGGCGCGAAGGAGCTGCTGCAGATGGCGCCGACCGCGACGTTGACGGAACAGCTGGCGGCCGAGCGCGATCAGTTCGTCGCGAACCTGTTCCACGCCAACGGCGACGAGGGCCTGAAGGCCTTCCTAGAGAAGCGCCCGCCGAAGTTTCGTTGAGAGACCCGATCGCTCGCGTCAGGTCCGATAACTCGGATCGGACCGATCCAACCGCCGCAGCAACCCCGGCCAGGTCAGCGCCCCACCGCCGACCCCACGCGTGGCCTGCTTCGCCTGCGCCTGCGCGCCGGCGATGATGCGCGGATCCACCGGGATCAGCTCGCCTCCTCCCGCCTGCGCGCGGACCTGGATCGTGCAGACCGTTTCGAACAGGTACATGTTCAGGAACGCGTCGGCCACGGTCGCGCCCAGCGTCAGCAGACCGTGGTTGCGCAGCATCAGGAATTGATGGCCCGGACCGAGGTCAGCCACCAGCCGCGGCTTCTCGTCGTCGCGCAGCGCGACGCCTTCGTAGTCGTGATAGCCCAGACTCGACAGCACGAAGATCGACTGCTGCGAGATCGGCAGCACCCCGCCCTTCTGCGCCGACACCGCAACGCCGTTCAGCGAGTGCACATGCAGCACGCATTGCGCGTCGTGGCGCGCCGCATGGATCGCACTGTGGATCACGAAGCCGGCCGGATTCACCGGGAACTCGCTTTCGTCGAGCTTGTTGCCGTCGGCGTCGATCTTGATCAGGCTGGAGGCCGTGATCTCCTCGAACATCAGCCCGTACGGGTTGATCAGGAACTGGTCGTGCCGCCCCGGAACACGTGCGCTGATGTGCGTGAACACGAGATCGTCCCACTTGAACGCCGCGACCAGGCGATACGCGGCCGCGAGGTCGACGCGTACCTGCCATTCCTCGGGGCTGATCTCGTGACGACGGCTCGGAATCTTCAGGGCGGAATCACTCATGTTGTCTCCTGGCGGGGTCGTCCACAATAGGCCGGTGCAGCATCCGCATGCTGTCACATCAGCGACTGAACATGAATAGCCCGACCCTGACACCTGCCGAGCGCGCCAACGTCGATACCGGCTCCTGGTTCTCGAAACTCTCGCCGGGGCTGCGCCACGACATCCTCGCCCGCGCGGTGGTGCGCCGGCTGACCGACGGCGCGATGCTGTCGGCGCGCGGCGCCCCGGCCGAGGAATGGGTGGGCGTCGCGAAGGGCGCGGTGCGGGTCAGCTCGGTCTCGCTGTCGGGCAAGCAGGTGACGCTGACCTACGTCGAGCCCGGCACCTGGTTCGGCGACATCTCGCTGTTCGACGGCATGCCGCGCACCCACGATGCGAACGCGCATGGCGAGACGACGCTGCTCGTGGTCCGCAAGGCCGACTTCCGCGAGCTGCTCGCGCAGCACACCGAGCTGTACGACGCGCTGCTGCGGCTGAACTGCCGGCGCCTGCGCCTGATGTTCGACACCATCGAGGACCTGAACACGCGTCCGCTGGCGTCGCGGCTGGCGAAGCAGCTGCTGTTGCTGGCACGCAGCTATGGCATCGAGCAGGGCGACGAAACCCGCATCGGCCTGCAGCTCGCGCAGGAGGATCTCGCGCAGCTGCTGGGTGCCTCGCGGCAGCGCGTGAACCAGGAGCTCAAGGGCTTCGAGCGCGACGGCGCGGTGCGCATCGAGCCGACCCGGCTGGTCGTGCTGTCGAAGGACAAGCTGCTCGCGATCGCCGGGCGATGACCGCCACGCGTCCTGCACGGACACGAACATCAGGAGACAACCCCCCGCCATGGAAGCCAACGTCGGCACCAAACCCGTATCCGAGCAGCACGCGTTCGACATCGCGGCGCTGCAGTCGCATCTCGAAGCACAGCTGCCGGGCTTTCGCGGCCCTCTCTCGGTCGAGCAGTTCAAGGGCGGCCAGTCGAACCCGACCTACAAGCTGGTCACGCCGGGCACGGCCTATGTGATGCGCTCCAAGCCCGGCCCGGTCGCGAAGCTGCTGCCGTCGGCGCATGCGATCGAACGCGAGTACGCGGTGATGGCCGCGCTGCACGGCACCGACGTGCCGGTGCCGCGCATGCTGCTGCTGTGCGAAGACGAGGGCATCATCGGCCGCGCGTTCTATGTGATGGAGTTTGTCGAGGGCCGCGTGTTGTGGGAGCAGTCGCTGCCGGCATTCGACAACGCCGGGCGCGCCGCGATCTACGACGAAATGAACCGGGTGATCGCCGCGCTGCACAGCGTGGACGTCGAAGCCGCCGGCCTGGCGGGCTACGGCAAGCCGGGCAACTACTTCGAGCGCCAGATCGGCCGCTGGACCAAGCAGTACCAGGCCTCGATCACGCAGCCCATCGAGGCGATGGACCGCCTCATCGAGTGGCTGCCCGCGCACATCCCCGCGAGCGCGCGCGACGAGAGCCAGGTCTCGGTCGTGCACGGCGACTACCGGCTCGACAACCTCGTGTTCCACCCGGCCGAGCCGCGGGTCGTCGCGGTACTCGACTGGGAGCTGTCGACGCTGGGCCACCCGCTGGCCGACTTCAGCTACCACTGCATGTCGTGGCACATCCCGCCGGGGTCGTTCCGTGGCCTCGGCGGCGTCGATCTCGCGGCGCTCGGCATCCCCGACGAAAAGACCTATGTGCGGCGCTATTGCGAACGCACGGGCCGGCCCGACCCCGATGCGGTGATGCGCGACTGGAACTTCTACCTCGCCTACAACATGTTCCGTCTTGCCGGCATCCTGCAGGGAATTGCCAAACGTGTCGAGATGGGGACAGCGTCGAGCGCGCAAGCCAGGCAAGCTGGCGCCGGTGCTCGACCGCTCGCCGAGATGGGGTGGGCGATCGCGCAGAAGGCCTGATCGAGGCCGACGCCCTGCCCCCGAACCCCTCCCACCGGAGAGCCACGATGGATTTCAACTACTCGCCGCGCACGCAGGAGCTGCAAGCCCAGCTGCTGCGCTTCATGGACGACCACATCTATCCAGCCGAAGCCCGCTATGACGCCGAGCTGGAAGCGAACACCCAGGCCGGCAAGCGCTGGACGCCGCTCAACGTCATCGAGGAGCTGAAGCCGAAGGCCCGCGCGCAAGGCCTGTGGAACCTGTTCCTGCCGCCCACTGCCGGCGGCGCCGGTTCGACGCACAGCGGCCGCGACTTCGGCCTCTCGAACGCGGACTACGCGCCGCTGGCCGAGATCATGGGCCGCGTGCCGTGGTCCTCCGAGGTGTTCAACTGCTCGGCGCCCGACACCGGCAACATGGAGACGATAGAGCGCTACGGCAGCGCCGAGCACAAGTCGCAATGGCTGGCGCCGCTGCTGGACGGCAAGATCCGCAGCGCGTTCGCGATGACCGAGCCGGCCGTCGCCTCGTCGGACGCGACCAACATCGCCTCGCGCATCGAGCGCCAGGGCAGCGACTACGTGATCAACGGCCGCAAGTGGTGGATCAGCGGCGCGGGCGACCCGCGCTGCAAGATCTATGTCTTCATGGGCAAGACCGACCCGGAGGCGCCCCGCCATTCGCAGCAGTCGATGATCCTGGTGCCGGCCGACACGCCGGGGATCACCGTGCTGCGCCCGCTCACCGTGTTCGGCTACGACGACGCGCCGCACGGCCACATGGAGATCACGTTCGAGAACGTGCGGGTGCCGGCCAGCAACATCCTGCTCGGCGAAGGCCGCGGCTTCGAGATCGCGCAGGGCCGGCTCGGCCCGGGCCGCATCCATCACTGCATGCGGCTGATCGGGCTGGCCGAGCGCGCCCTCGAGCTGATGTGCCGGCGTTCGAGCTCGCGGGTCGCGTTCGGACGCACGGTCGCCGAGCAAGGCGTCACGCGCGAGCGCATCGCCGAGGCACGCTGCCGCATCGACCAGGCGCGCCTGCTGACGCTGAAAGCCGCGTGGATGATGGACGTGGCCGGCAACAAGAGCGCGAAGTCGGAGATCGCGATGATCAAGGTCGTCGCGCCCAGCATGGCGCTGCAGGTCATCGACTGGGCGATGCAGGTGCACGGCGGCGGCGGCGTTTCGGGCGACTTCCCGCTCGCGAGCTTCTACGCCGGCGCGCGCACGCTGCGCTTCGCCGACGGGCCGGACGAGGTGCACCGCAACGCGATCGCGAAGCTGGAGCTGGGCAAATACGCCTGAGGCCGCGGCTCAACGCCGCTTCGAAGGCGGCGGCACCGAGTCGCCGCCGTGGATGCTCTGCCAGGCCGTGGAGCCGCCGCTGCTCTGATTCCAGCCCGACGTATCGCCGCTGTGGCCGGCGTGGCCGGCCAGCTGCAGCGCCTGCGCGACCGCGGTCTCGAACAGCGCGATCGCCGCGGCAATCGCCTGCGGCGTCGGCGACACGAGCTGCAGGCGCATGTAAGCGCGGCTGCGCAAGGTCATCAGCACGAACGCCGGGTCGCCGTTCAGCAACTCGCCGAGCTGGGCCTCGAGCTGGTGCGCGAGGGGGCCTTCGATCCAGGCCAGACCGG
The DNA here is from genome assembly GCA_035280545.1 of Burkholderiaceae bacterium. Lineage (GTDB taxonomy): Bacteria > Pseudomonadota > Gammaproteobacteria > Burkholderiales > Burkholderiaceae_C > DATCSE01. The sequence goes on from DATEFR010000269.1 coordinate 5,828, forward strand.
TGGCCGGCGTGCTCGCCACGCCGCCGAAGCGGCCGCGCAGACTCTTCATTCCCGACAGGCTCAGCTTCGGGAACATCACGAGCCAGCGCATCTCCTCGGGCGTCGCGCTGCCGATCTGGGTCTGCACGCTGTCGGTGAAGAGCTCGTAGGTCCGGCGCTCGAGCACATCCATCAACGGGCGCGACAGCAGCAGCATCTGCATGTCCGACGGCAGCGCGAGCTCCATGCGCAGGCGCAGTTCGTGGCCGTAGATGTAGTCGCGCTGCGGCGGGCCCCATTCGAGGCGCCACGGCTTGCCGTCGAGCACGCCGTCGACCACGAAACCCTCGTCGCCACGCACGCGCTTGAAGCTGTAGGCGCGGCGTTCGGCCCAATCGGCCACGGCGCTGAGGTCCCGGCCATTCCCCTGCTTGCCGAACAAGCGCTTGAACGAGTCGAGCATGGCGGCAATCAATCCACTAGAGTTCGGCGCCATCGAACTCGAAGATCGACAACGACGAAAGACGACCAATGGGCAACCACAACAACGACGCCGGCATGATCGAAGTGTATTCGTGGGCCACGCCGAATGGGCACAAGGTCCATATCATGCTCGAGGAGTGTGGCCTGCCCTACCGGGTTCACCCGATCGACATCGGCGCCGGCCAGCAGTTCGAGCCCGAGTTCCTGAGGATCAGCCCGAACAACAAGATCCCGGCGATCGTCGACCCGAACGGCCCCGATGGCGCACCGATCTCGCTGTTCGAGTCCGGCGCGATCCTGCTCTACCTCGCGAGCAAGACCGGCAAGCTGCTGCCCGACGACGCGCGCGCGAAGTTCAAGGTGCTGGAGTGGCTGATGTTCCAGATGGGCGGCGTCGGCCCGATGCTGGGACAGGCGCACCACTTCCGCTTGTACGCGCCCGAGAAGCTCGAATATGCGATCAATCGTTACACGAACGAAGCGAAGCGCTTGTACGGCGTGATGGACAAGCGGCTCGGCAGCCACAAGTACATCGCCGGCGACACGTATTCGATCGCCGACATCGCGATCTTCCCGTGGCTGCGCTCGTGGAAGAACCAGGGCATAGACTGGACCGACTACCCGCATCTGAAGGGCTGGTTCGACGAGATCGCCGCGCGGCCGGCGGTACAGCGCGGCGTCGAGGTGCTCGCGGCCCAGCGCAAACCGCTGCAGGACGACAAGGCGCGGGAGATGCTGTTCGGGGCGACGCAATACCGGCGGCATTGAGAAATCCGATCGGGACTCCGCTCTACCGCTTGCGCGCCAGCGTGATTCCATCCTCCAGCGGCAGCAGCGACAGATCGATGCGCTCGTCGCGATGCAGCTTGGCGTTCAGCGCCTGCAGCGCGAGCGTGTCGGGGCGGGTCGACGGGCGGGCGACTTCGCCGCTCCACAGCGTGTTGTCGAGCACGATGAGCCCGCCGGCGCGCACCAGCATCAGGCAGCGTTCGTAGTAACCGTCGTAGCCGGACTTGTCGGCATCGATGAACGCGAAGTCGTAGCGACCGGCCTCGCCCGCGGCGATGCGCGCATCCAGCGTCTGCACCGCCGGGGCCAGCTGCAGATCGATCTTGTGCGCGACGCCGGCGCTCTCCCAGAACGGCCGACCGACGCGCGTGTATTCGTCGCTGATGTCGCAGGCGAGCAGGTAGCCGTCGTCGGGCAGCGCGAGCGCAATCGTCAACGCGCTGTAGCCGGTGAACACGCCGACCTCGATCGTGCGGCGCGCGCCGACGAGGCGTGCCAGCAGCGCCATCAGCTGGCCCTGCTCCGGCGCGATCTGCATGCCGGCGTGCGGATGACCGCGCGTGGCGGCACGCAGCGCAATCTGCGCGGGGTGCTCCCGCACCGAACGGCTGGCGACATAGTCCTCGAGCGTGTCGTCGAGCGTGAGCGAATGGCGTGACATCGGTGCAGCGTCCTCTTCGTCATCCGATTGCGGGTACGCTCGCGCATCCTGCATCCGGAGATCAAGACACATGAGCAGATCCATCGTCGCGGCGACCTGCACGCTCGCGCTCGTGACGTTTGCAAGCGCAGCGCGGGCCGACGCGATCGGCGAGGTCGACACGGTGTTCAAGCTGATCGGCCCCGATCACAAGATCGTAGTCGACGCCTACGACGACCCCAAGGTCGCCGGGGTGACTTGTTACGTCTCGCGCGCGAAGACCGGCGGCCTCTCGGGCGCGGTGGGGCTGGCCGAGGACAAGGCCGAGGCCTCGATCGCATGCCGCCAGGTCGGCGCGATCTCGTTCGCGAAACCCTTGCCGGTGCAGGAGGAGATCTTCAACGAGCGCCTGTCGGTTCTCTTCAAGAAGCTGCGTGTCGTGCGCATGGTCGACAAGAAGCGCAACACGCTCGTGTACCTGACCTACTCCGACCGCGTGATCGAGGGCTCGCCGAAGAACAGCGTGACCGCGGTCGCAGTCGATCGGGGAACGCCGATTCCGCTGCGTTGAGACGCAATAACAGGCCCTAGCGCGCCGGCCGCGCGTAGCTGACCGTCAGCATCTCCCACTGGTGGCCGTCGGGCTCGTTCCAGTAGAGGCCGCGGCCGCCGAACTGCGTGTCCACCTGATGGTCGACCGGGCCTCGCACCGTGCTGCGATAGGGAATCTTGGCCGCCCTCAGCCGCCCGAGGATCGCGTCGAACTCCGCGTCGTCCACGCGGAAGCAGAAGTGGTAGATCGGGAAGTCCTCGTCGGTCTCGATGAAGTCCAGCGTCAGCCCGTCGTTGACGTAGACCGCCGAGAACGGCCCCAAGGCCGTCTCGGCCCACTCGACGCCCAGCAGTTCGGCCAGGCGCCTCGCGGAGGCGACCTTGGTGCGCGACGGCACGATGGTGTGATCGAGCTGGATGGTCATGGCGCGCTCCCGTGCGTGGCCTGCGACACGCCCATTCTGTCAGTCACGCGTCCGCGCGATCGCGCCGCCCCCGATGCCGTCCATGGCACTCGCCGGTTCAGGCCGGGGTCACGGCCTGCGCCGGCCGAAGCCGGAAGGTATTCACCATCACCGCCAGCCGGCTCGCCTGCTCGTCCAGCCGCTCGGAGGCTGCAGCCGCCTGCTCGACCAGCGCGGCGTTCTGCTGCGTGAGCTCGTCCATGTGCTGCACCGTCGTGCTGATCTGGCCGATGCCGTTGCGCTGCTCGGCCGACGCGGTGGTGATCTGCGAGATCGCGAGGGCCACCTGCTCGATGGCATGCACCGCCTCGCCCATCGTCGCGCCGGCTTCCTGGACCACGCGCGTGCCGTTGCCGACCTGCTTGACGCTCTGGCCGATCAGCGACTTGATCTCACGCGCCGCTTCGGCCGAACGCTGGGCGAGGCTGCGCACCTCGCCGGCCACCACCGCGAAGCCGCGCCCCTGCTCGCCTGCGCGCGCGGCTTCGACCGCGGCATTCAGCGCGAGGATGTTGGTCTGGAACGCGATGCCGTCGATCACGCCGATGATGTCGGCGATGCGGCGGCTGCCGTTCTCGATGTCGTGCATGGTGGACACCATCTGCTGTACCGAGCCGCCGCCGCGTTGCGCCAGCTCGCGGGCCTGCTGCGCCAGGGTGTCGGCGTCACGGGCGTTGTCGGCGTTGTGGCCCACCGTGCTCGTGAGCTGCTCCATCGAGCTCGCGGTCTGCTGCAGCGAAGCGGCCTGCTGCTCGGTGCGCCGGGACAAGTCGGCGTTGCCCTGCGCGATCTCGCGCGAAGCGATCGCAACACCTTCCGCATTGCCGCGCACTTCGCCGACGATGCGGTGCAGGCTGTCCTTCATCGCCTTCAGCGCGGCCATCAGCTTGGCGATCTCGTCGCGCCCGCGCACCTCTTCATCGCCGGTCAGGTCGCCGGCCGCCACGCGCTGCGCCAGCGCCACGGCCTGGCCCAGCGGCTGGGTGATGCTGCGCACGACCAGGCGGGCCAGCAGCGACACGCCGACCATCATCAGGCCCAGCAAGCCGAAGGTGAGCCACTGCGTGCGATACAGCTCGCTGACGCGGGCAACCAGTGCCTCTTCCAGCGAGGCCAACGACGCTTCTTCGAGACTGAACAGCAGGTCGATCGTGCGCGTGAAACTCTCGATGTATTGCGGGGCGGCGTATTGGAGCGATTCGCGCGCCACCACCTCGCGCAGCGCCAGCTCCAGCGAGGCCTGCATGGGCTCGCGCACCTGTTCCAGCCGCGCGCTCAGCGCCTGCTTGAACGCGGGGTTCGCCGCGAAGGCCTTCGCATAGGCACTCGTCATCGACTCGTACTGGTCCGACGACGTGCGGGCCAGGCCGGCGACGGTCGCGCGGCCTTCCGGCGAGACGCTGCGCTCTGCCAGGAAGCCGGCGCCGCGTGCACGCGTCTGCCCCAGTGCCTCGGTCGCTGGAGGCAGCTTGGTCAGCGCTGCGCTCATCAGATAGTAAGTGTCGGCCTGCGGGTCGAGGATCAGGCCGGTGTGGTCCAGCAGCAGGTCCAGCACGTGGAGGTAGGCCGCGATCACCTGGGCGTGCCGGCTGCTCGAGTCGGCCGCCGAGAGCCGGCCGCCATCGACCGCGGCATCGAGCGTTCGCCAATCGTCGCCGGCCTGCTTCCAGGCCTGGGCCAGCGCCGGGTCCAGGGTTTCCTGTTTCAGCCGCTCGTCGAGTTGGGCGAGCGCGGCCGCCACTTCCTTCTTCTTCTCGTCGCGCCGGGTCAGCAGCGTGGCGTTGCCGCCCAGCACGCCGGCGGACAGCCCGCGGTGATGCTGGGTGAGTTGCACCAGCTTCATCAACTTGCGCGCCGGGTCGACGCCGCGACGCTCGCCGTCCGCGGCCTCGATCAGCTCGCGCGACAACTTCAGCTGCAGGTACAGCGGCACGCAGACGGTCCCCAGGACCAACAAGCCCAGGACCAACAGCTTGCGGCCGACGGACAGGCGGTGAATGAGGTTCATGAGGCTGTGACTCCGGTCAATGGTGTGGAACCGTGAGGCACGCAGCGGTCGCGCGTGCCCGGCCGAGTGGAGATCGGCCGAGCGGCGCGAGGACTTATGACCGAGTCCTGACGAACTAACTTCGGATCATTGCCGCGTGATGCGCGGCTGCACGATCGGCGCGCGCTGGGCCGGCGGCTTCAGGTAGTCGAGCAGCGCATCGAGGTCCTGCCCGCCGCCGCGCCGGTCCGTGCCTTTGATCAGCGTGACGAAACCGTCGCCGCCCTCGGCCATGAAGCTGTTGACGGTGACGCGATACGGCTTGTCGGCGACCAGGGGTTCGCCGTTCAGCTTGAGGTCGCGCACGTGGTCGCCGACGATCGCGTCCGCCTGCCACGTGTAGCTCAGGCCTTCGGACGGCTGCAGCATCGTCGTCTCGCTGCCCTTGTGCTGCGATTCGAGCAGGTTCTTGAGCTGCGCGCCGGTCAGCGTCATCGTCACGAGGCTGTTGCCGAACGGCTGCATCGTGAACACCTGGCCGAAGGTCACGGTGCATGGCGGCGTGCCCTTGCACTCGATGTCGCTTCGGATGCCGCCCCAGTTCATGAACGCGATCTGCGCGCCGCCCACTTCGGGGGCGCGCGTCGCGGCGAGCTGCGCATCGGCGATCAGCCGACCGGCCGTGCTGTCGATGTCTTTCGCGCCGCGCATGAACGGGCCGGTCACGGTGCCGACGGTGCGGTTCGCCTTCGGTGCGACGATCGCCGAATAGCGCGCGACCATCGCGGCGATCTCCGGATCGGACTTCGTGTTGCGCAGGACATCGCCATACGGCGCCGGCGACGCGGCCGCGAAACGTTCCCGCACAGCCGGATCGGTCGCATCGTTGACGACCGGCAGGTTGAAGCTGCGCGTCAGCGCCGGGACGATCGTGCGCGTCCTGCGATCGAGCGCGACATCGATCACCGAGATGCCGCGGCCGTACGAGGTGCCCGAGATGATCGTGCGGCCGTCGACGAGACAACGGTAACCCTGGTGCGTGTGCGCCGAGAAGATCACGCTGATCGACGGGTCGAGCCGGCTCGCGATCTCGAAGATCGGGCCGGATTTTTCCGGGCAGCTGGTGTCGTTCCAGTCGCCGCGCTTGGCGCTCGTGCCGAGCTCGCCGCCTTCATGGAACACGGCGACGATGGCCTTGACGCCCTTGGCCTTCAGCTCCTTCGCGGCGCGGTTCACGCCCTCGGCCTCGTCGATGAAGCGCAGGCCCGCGACGCCCGACGGGATCACGATGCTGGGCGTCGTGTGCGTGACCGCGCCGATGATGCCGACCGGGATGCCGGCGTAGCGCTTGACGATGTACGGCGCGAGCGTGGTCTTGCCCTGCGCATCGAGCACGTTGGCCGAGATCAGCGGGAACTTGGCGCCACGGTACGGCTCGAGGCCGCACGAGGTGACCGCCGAATCCGGCTCGGCGGTCGCGCAGCCGCCGCTGGCGATGCGCTTCAGCTCGGTGATGCCGGCATCGAACTCGTGGTTGCCGACCGCGTTGACTTCGAGGCCAATCTTGTTCATCACCTCGATGGTCGACTCGTGCTTGAACAGCGTCGACACGAGCGGCGACGCGCCGATCAGGTCGCCGCCCGACAGCATCAGGCTGTGCGGCGCGCCGGCGCGCAGCGTCTGCACCATGCCGGCCAGCGCCGCGGCGCCGCCCGCCGGCACGCGCACGGTCTTGCTGGCGTCCTGCGGGTCCTGCAGCGTCAGGTTCAGGTTCGCGGACTCGAGGTTGCCGTGGAAGTCATTGATGCCGATCAGGCGCAGGCGAACCGGCTCGGCGGCGTGTGCCGCGGCGATGGCGACTAGGCTCAGCATCGCGGCCAGCGTCGAGCGCGTGACGGCGCGCACCATCGCGGTCGTAAACAGGTCGTGAGGGATCATGTGGGCTCTGAAATGGAAAAGGCCCGATCATGGGACGAGCCCATGATCGAGCGCAAGCGTGGTTGACGCGAAGCTCAGTAGTCGACCGAGAAGGTCACGCTGGTGAA
>DATEFR010000270.1:0-5872 GCA_035280545.1 Burkholderiaceae bacterium
AACGCACCGAAGCTCTGGCCGCCGGTGCCTTCCATCTGGATGAAGATGGTCTGGTCGGGAAGGCCCTCGGGGTGATGCCGTACCAGCTCGCCGGAGAGCATCGCGCCGACCGTGCGGTTGACGTTGCGCACCTCTTCCATGAACTGGACCTTCTCGCCGCGCTCGAGCGCCGGCGCGCACTTCTCGATCAGCTTCTTGTCGAGCGCGCGCGCGAGGCCGTGGTCCTGCTCCTCGACCTGGCGCCGCGCCACGTCCGCCGGCACGGCGACCTGGTGGAACACGCGGCTGAAGTCCAGGCCCTTGGCCTTCCAGTGCGCGATGCCCTTCTTCATGTCGAGCAGGTCGCTGCGGCCGATCAGGTCATCGAACTTGCGGATGCCGAGCTGCGCCATGATCGAGCGCGCTTCCTCGGCGACGAAGAACAGGAAGTTGACGACATGCTCCGGCTTGCCGGCGAACTTGGCGCGCAGCAGCGGGTCCTGCGTCGCGACGCCGACCGGGCAGGTGTTCAGATGGCACTTGCGCATCATGATGCAGCCTTCGGCGACGAGCGGGGCGGTCGCAAAACCGAACTCGTCGGCGCCGAGCAGCGCGCCGATCACGACGTCGCGTCCGGTCTTCATCTGGCCGTCGGCCTGCACGCGGATACGGCCGCGCAGGCGGTTGAGGACCAGCGTCTGCTGCGTCTCGGCCAGACCCAGTTCCCACGGCGTGCCCGCATGCTTGATCGACGACCACGGCGACGCGCCGGTCCCGCCGTCGTGCCCGGCGATCACGACATGGTCGGCCTTGGCCTTCGCGACCCCGGTCGCGATCGTGCCGACACCGACCTCGCTGACCAGCTTGACGCTGATGCTGGCGCGCGAGTTCGCGTTCTTCAGGTCGTGGATCAGCTGCGCCAGGTCTTCGATCGAATAGATGTCGTGGTGCGGCGGCGGCGAGATCAGGCCGACGCCCGGCACCGAGTAGCGCAGGAAGCCGATGTAGTCGCTGACCTTGCCGCCGGGCAGTTGCCCGCCCTCGCCGGGCTTCGCGCCTTGCGCCATCTTGATCTGCAGCTGGTCGGCCGACGCGAGGTACTCGGTCGTCACGCCGAAGCGACCCGAGGCGACCTGCTTGATCTTGCTGCGCAGCGAGTCGCCGGCCTTCAGCGCGTAGTCGGCCACCATCACCTTCGCGCCGATCACGTCGCCGACCTTCGTGCCGTCGGCGATCGGGATGCCCTTGAGCTCGTTGCGATACCGCGCCGGGTCTTCGCCGCCTTCGCCGGTGTTGCTCTTGCCGCCGATACGGTTCATGGCGACCGCAAGCGTCGTGTGCGCCTCGGTCGAGATGGAGCCCAGCGACATCGCGCCGGTCGCAAACCGCTTGACGATCTCGCTCGCGGGCTCGACCTCGTCGATCGCGATCGCTTTTGCCGGATCGACCTTGAACTCGAACAGGCCGCGCAGCGTCATGTGCCGGTGCGACTGGTCGTTGATGATCTGCGCGTACTCCTTGTACGTCTCGTACTTGTTCGCGCGCGCGCTGTGTTGCAGCTTGGCGATCGCGTCGGGCGTCCACATGTGCTCTTCGCCGCGCACGCGCCAGGCGTATTCGCCGCCGGCATCGAGCATGGTCGCGAGCACCGGGTCGTCGCCGAACGCGGCGCGGTGCATGCGGATGCCTTCCTCGGCGACGTCGAAGACGTCGATGCCGCCGACCTGGCTCGCGGTGCCGCGGAAGTACTTCTGCACCAGGTCCTTCTCGAGACCGATCGCCTCGAAGAGCTGCGCGCCGCAGTACGACATGTAGGTCGACACGCCCATCTTCGACATGATCTTGGACAGACCCTTGCCGATCGCCTTGGTGTAGTTGTAGATCGCCTTGTCGGCCGAGAGGTCGCCAGGCAGCTCCTGGTGCAGCGCGGCCAGCGTCTCCATCGCGAGGTAGGGGTGCACGGCCTCGGCGCCGTAGCCGGCGAGCACCGCGAAGTGATGGACCTCGCGCGCCGAGCCGGTCTCGACGACCAGGCCCGCGGTCGTGCGCAGTCCTTCGCGCACCAGGTGGTGATGGATTGCCGACAGCGCCAGCAGCGCCGGGATCGCGACGAAGTCGCGGTTCATCTGCCGGTCGCTGATGATCAGGATGTTGTGACCGCTCTTCAGCGCATCCACGCTCTCGGCGCACAGCGACGCGAGCTTCGCTTCGACGCCTTCATCGCCCCAGGACAGCGGATAGGTGATGTTCAGCTCGTAGCTCTTGAACTTCGCGCCGGTGTGCTTCTCGATCGCCCGCAGGCGCGCCATGCCGGCGAAGTCGAGGATGGGCTGCGGCACCTCGAGCCGCATCGGCGGATTGACCGCGTTGATGTCCAGCAGGTTCGGCTTCGGACCGATGAACGACACCAGCGACATCACGATCGCCTCGCGGATCGGGTCGATCGGCGGGTTCGTGACCTGCGCGAACAGCTGCTTGAAATAGTTGTACAGCGGCTTGTTCTTGTCCGACAGCACTGCGAGCGGCGAGTCGTTGCCCATCGAGCCCACGCCCTCTTCGCCGGCCTGCGCCATCGGGCTCATCAGGAACTTGATGTCTTCCTGCGTGTAGCCGAAGGCCTGCTGGCGATCGAGCAGGCTCTCGTCGTGTGCCAGCGGCACTTCGGCATCCTCGTCGACCGGCACGTCCTCGAGCTTGACGCGCACGCTCTCGATCCACTGGCGGTACGGCTTGGCCGACGCGAACTGGTTCTTCAGCTCCTCGTCTTCGATGATGCGGCCCTGCTCCAGGTCGATCAGCAGCATCTTGCCGGGCTGCAGGCGCCACTTCTTGACGATCTTGTTTTCGGGGATCGGCAGCACGCCCGATTCCGATGCGCCGACCACCAAGTCGTCGTCGGTGATGATGTAGCGCGCCGGGCGCAGGCCGTTGCGGTCCAGCGTGGCGCCGATCTGGCGGCCATCGGTGAAGACCATCGCGGCCGGACCGTCCCACGGCTCCAGCATCGCGGCGTGGTACTCGTAGAACGCGCGGCGACGCTCGTCCATCAGCGTGTGCTGCTCCCACGCCTCGGGGATCATCATCATCGCCGCGTGCGCGAGCGGATAGCCGCTCATCACCAGCAGCTCGAGCGCGTTGTCGAAGGTCGCGGTGTCGCTCTGGCCTTCGAACGTGATCGGGTAGAGCTTCTTCAGGTCCTCGCCTAGCACCGGCGACTTCATCACGCCTTCGCGCGCGCGCATCCAGTTGAAGTTGCCCTTCACCGTGTTGATCTCGCCGTTGTGCGCGACCATGCGGTACGGGTGCGCGAGCGGCCACTCTGGAAAGGTGTTGGTCGAGAAGCGCTGGTGCACGAGCGCGAGCGCGGAGACCGTGCGCGGATCCTGCAGATCCCGGAAATACTGGCCGACCTGGTCGGCCAGCAGCAGACCCTTGTAGATCACCGTCCGGCAACTCATGCTGGGCACGTAGTACTCGCGCGAGTGCGTGAGCTTCAGCGCCTGGATCGCGCTGGAGGCCGTCTTGCGGATCACGTACAGCTTGCGCTCCAGCGCATCCGGCACGATCACATCGGGCCCGCGGCCGATGAAGATCTGCTGGATCACCGGCTCCTTCGAGCGCACGGTCGGCGACATCGGCATCTCGGCGTCGACCGGCACATCGCGCCAACCGAGCACCACCTGGCCCTCGGCCTTCACCGCACGCTCGAGCTCCTGGATGCAGGCGAGCCGCGACGCATGTTCCTTCGGCAGGAAGATCATCCCGACGCCATATTCGCCAGGCGGCGGCAGCTCGACGCCTTGCAGCGCCATTTCGGCGCGGTAGTACTCGTCGGGAATCTGGATCAGGATGCCCGCGCCGTCACCCATCAGCTTGTCGGCACCGACCGCACCGCGGTGATCGAGGTTCTCGAGGATCTTCAGGCCTTGCGCGACGATGTCGTGCACCTTCTGGCCTTTGATGTGCGCGACGAAGCCGACGCCGCAGGCGTCGTGCTCGTGCGCCGGGTTGTACAGCCCCGATTCGACGGCTGAGGCGATCGCTTCACGGTCCGTCAGGTTCGGTTCGGCGGAACTGTCGGGCGTGTGGGCGTCGTGATCCATGGCGCACTCCGTGCAAGGACGATGGGGAAAGCGGGCTGGCAGCTTACTGCAGCGCAGCATGGGTCACAAGAAATATCGACATCAACATGGCCCCAATTATTGAATCGCACATGCATGGTGCGATATTAAATGGGGACATGTTTAGCGCCCTAGGTTGGTGAGCCGGCCTCCGCTTTCGGTCGCCCTCGTTGACGGGGGCGCAGCGATCGCAAGCGATGCGGTTCGAAAGATGCATCCGCCGCCAACGACTCGATGAAGGCGTCGGACCCGATCGGCCGCCCTCGCATCGCCGCCGTCATCAGCGCCGCGGCATCCGTCGCGCTCAATGTCTCGGCCAGCATCTGCGCATGCCGCACCTCACGCTCGAACGGCGTGTTGCCGAGCCGCCAATGGAGTTCGTGTTCGCGCACGACGGGGCTGCGCAATTGCCCGGTGTGATGGGCAGCACTCGACCACGGCCAGTCCTGCGGATGGTTCACGCGCCCAGTGCGGACCGGCGATTGTTCGATCAGGCGGATACACGGCCAGCCCAGGCTCGCCGCGTCGATCGCAGCTGCGCCATACCGCCTCCCCCATAACGCACCGGTCCGGTCGTGGCGCAAATTGAAGCCACCGACATACTTGCGCCCCAGACGCTGCATGAATTGCTGCAGCGAAGTTGCCTGCGCGGGCGTGGCCAGCATCAGGATCTGATCGTCGAGCAGCGCATAGGCATGCAGTGCGACATCGCTCGCGCGCGAGCATTCGAGTAGCGCGAGCATGAAGCGGCGACGGTCCTCGTCATCGATGAAGAGCGGCTGTGTGGCCTCGCCCGCGAGGAGGACGAGGTGCGCCTGGCCGGCGAACGCGAGGCGAGAGAGACGCGCCATGGGGCGGGCGATAGGGTGCGGAAGTTGGCGCTGGCGAGATGGACAACAAATCGTAGCGCCGTTACGCCAACTCGCCGCTGATCTCGGCGCGCGTGCGCAGACTGAGCAAAAGCGCGGCTAGATCGTCGCGTCAGACGCGCTGCAGTTCGATTCTTTGTCTGGATTGCAAACACGCATCCGGCCGGCAGGATTGACGATGACGAACCGCGTCTCGCTTCCGTTCGTCAGCGCGATCGAACGTGAGGTCCCGAATGTGCCATCTGCATTGCGCAGGAAGCCGGCCCCGGAAAACATCAGGTAGTGCGACGTCGAATCGCTGGGTGTTCCATCGCTGGAAACGGTGATCGATCCGGACATCGCCCCTTGCTGCGAGACCTGAACGTCAGTCCCACTTGTGTAGGCGAAGTCCCAATTGACATCCGCGTAGGCGATCGAACCCTGCCGCCAGTCGTTGTTGGCGATCGGGTACGGGCGAATCAGCACGTTGAGCTGACGTTTCATCGCCTCCGCGCGCGCAGCGGACAGTGCGGCAGCAAACGAGTTGGCCGCGGAGGTCAGCTCGGCATTGCGTTGGAACGAGATGAAGCTCGGCGCAGCCAGCGTCAGCATGACGGCGAGTACGGCAAAGGTCACGAGCAGTTCGATCAGCGTGAACCCCGCAGCTGGACCCAGCATCGCGTTGCGACGGCGTAATACTCGTTTGCTCATCGTCGCGCTCAATTCCAGCACACGGCGGTATTGGTCCCAGTGCACGATTTGATCCCTGTGCTCTGAGCCTGAAGCGTCCCCGCAACGGCATCCGTAAAGGTTGGATTGGCGAATACCCGAACGCATTCGTTCAGCGCAAGACTTCCGGGACAGGCCTCAGCGCCGAGGCTGTAGGCCGCGCTTGAGGGGTTGTCCCCTGATGTTGTCTTGAAG
>DATEFR010000271.1:0-3389 GCA_035280545.1 Burkholderiaceae bacterium
CATCTACCAGCGGACCGCGCCGTGGGTGCTGCCCAAGGCCGATCGCGCGATCGGTCCGCTAGAGCGCCGGGCGCTGCGTTCGCTGCCGGGCTATCGGCCCTTGTTCCGCTGGTGGCTGTACTGGAAGCAGGAGGCCCTGGCATTCGGCTTCACGGTCGACGTGCGGCTGCTGGCACGCGCCCGCACGCTGGGCTTGAAGCTGCTGCGCAGGCAAGTCGCGTCCGACGCACTGCGCGCGAAGCTGACGCCGGACTACACGGCCGGCTGCAAGCGCATCCTGATCTCGAACGACTACTACCCGGCGCTCACCCGGCCCAACGTCGCGCTGGTGACCGCGCCCATCCGCACGATCACGCCACGCGGCGTAGTCACCGACGACGGCGTCGAGCACCCCGCCGACGCGATCGTCTACGGCACCGGCTTCCAGGCGACCGACCCGCTGGGCTCGCTGCGCATCGTCGGCCGCGGCGGTCTGCGGCTGGACGAGGCGTGGCAGCGCGGCATGCACGCCTACCGCGGCATCACGGTGCCGCAGTTCCCGAACCTCTTCCTGCTGCTGGGGCCGAACACCGGGTTGGGCCACAACTCGGTGGTGTTCATGGCCGAAGCGCAGATCGGCCATGTGCTGGCCTGCATCCGCACGCTGCGGCAGCGCGGGCTGCGCACGCTCGAGATCCGCGCGCATGTCGAGGCCGACTACAACGAGGCGCTGCAGCAGCGCCTGAGGCGCACGGTGTGGGCCACCGGCTGCACGAGCTGGTACCTCGACCGCCACGGCCGCAACACGACGCTGTGGCCGGGTTTCACGTTCGACTACTGGCGCCGTCTGCGCACGGTGGACTGGCCTGCGTACTGGACCCAGTCGGGGCCTGCCTGAGCCGGGCCCGACGCACGCAAGCCACCACGACCGCATCGCCGGTCAAAACCCGTTAGAGTGCCCGCCCACATGGACTCGAATCCGAATCACAGCGTCGTCGCGATCAGCGGCCTGAACAAGCGCTATGCGACCGGCTACGAGGCGCTGAAGAACGTCGACCTCGCGATCCGCCGCGGCGAGATCTTCGCGCTGCTCGGCCCGAACGGCGCCGGCAAGACGACGCTGATCTCGATCGTCTGCGGCATCGTCAACGCGAGCGCTGGCCACGTGGCCGTCGCGGGGCACGACATCGTGCGCGACTACCGCGTCACGCGCTCGCTGATCGGCCTGGTGCCGCAGGAGCTGACGACCGACGCGTTCGAGTCGGTCTGGGCGACGGTCAGCTTCAGCCGCGGCCTGTTCGGCAAGGCGCCGAACCCGGCGCTGATCGAGAAGATCCTGCGCGACCTGTCGCTGTGGGAAAAGCGCCGCGACAAGATCATGACGCTGTCGGGCGGCATGAAGCGCCGCGTGATGATCGCCAAGGCGCTGTCGCACGAGCCGCAGATTCTGTTCCTCGACGAACCGACCGCCGGCGTCGACGTCGAGTTGCGGCGCGACATGTGGGCGCTGGTGCGCGGGCTGCGCGAGCGCGGCGTCACGATCATCCTGACCACGCACTACATCGAGGAGGCCGAGGAGATGGCCGACCGGATCGGCGTGATCGACAAAGGGCAGCTGATCCTGGTCGAGGACAAGGCCACGCTGATGAAGAAGCTCGGCAAGAAGCAGCTGACGATAGAGCTCGAGCATGCGCTGGACGCGATCCCGAGCGGCCTCGCCGACTGGCAGCTCGCGCTGAAATGCGGCGGCCGCACGCTGCAGCGCGAGTTCGAGGGCGACGAAGCGGCCACCGGCGTTGCCGGCGTGCTGCGGCGGCTGGGCGAGCTCGGCATCGGCTTTCGGGACGTGCACACGCAGCAGAGCTCGCTGGAGGACATTTTCGTGAGCCTGGTGCACCGGACCGCTCCCGCACAAGAGGAGGCCGCGCGATGAACACGATCGTGCAAGCACATCGCGAGTCGGCGTATCGCGTCGCCGCGTTCAATCGTTATGGCGTCTGGGCGATCTACCGTTTCGAGATGGCGCGCGCGCTGCGCACCGTGTGGCAGAGCCTGGTCGCGCCGGTGATCACGACCTCGCTGTACTTCATCGTCTTCGGCGCGGCGATCGGCTCGCGCATGTCCGAGGTCAGCGGGGTGCCGTACGGCGCGTTCATCGTGCCGGGGCTGATCATGCTGTCGCTGTTCACGCAGAGCCTGTCGAACGCGTCGTTCGGCATCTACTTCCCGCGCTTCACCGGGACGATCTACGAGCTGCTGTCGGCGCCGGTCTCGTACCTGGAGATGCTGATCGCATACGTCGGCGCGGCGGCGACCAAGTCCATCGTGCTCGGGCTGGTGATCCTCGCGACCGCGGCGCTGTTCGTGCCGCTGCACATCGTGCACCCGTTCTGGATGGTCACCTTCCTGGTGCTGACCTCGGTGACCTTCAGCCTGTTCGGCTTCATCATCGGCATCTGGGCCAAGGGCTTCGAGCAGCTCCAGTTCATCCCGATGCTGATCGTCACGCCGATGACCTTCCTCGGGGGCACGTTCTACTCGATCGACATCCTGCCGCCGGCGTGGCGCACGGTCACGCTGTTCAACCCGCTCGTGTACCTGATCGACGGCTTTCGCTGGTCGTTCTTCGACGCGGCCGATGTCGGGGTGGGCTGGAGCCTGGCGGCGACGTTGGCGTTCCTCGCGACCAGCGTCGCGATCGTCGCGTGGATCTTTCGGACCGGGTATCGGCTGAAGAACTGAAGGCCCTCGCCTTCAGTCCAGCAAGACCAGCTTGCCGGCCAGCTCGGCCGACTCGACTTCCTTCATCGGCAGCACCGCCGATTCCTCGCCGGCCTGACCCCAGACGATGTCGACGAACTGGCCGCTGAGCTGTTCGACCAGGCAGGGGCCGACCGGGATCATGTCGTCGCGGCCGTTGCGGCCGACATAGTGGATCGGCCCGGTCACGCGGGCCGTGTGGGTGACGCTCGGCATGTGGGGCACCGTCAAGCCTTTCGGAACAAGTGGCAGGTGAGCAGCAGCGTAGAACCTGCGGCGGCGGTTCGGCATCAGACATTTCCGACAACGGATGCAGGAGAGCGCGCCGCGCCCGCGTCGCCAGCCCCAAAATCCTCGGGGCTGAGCGCGACAAAGATTCGCTGGCCCCCACCCGCACCGGACCCTAGACTGCAAGCCTCCCACCGCTCCTGACCTGCCATGACGACAGCGACCTCCGCCATGCCCCCGTTCCACCTCGCGTTCCCGGTGCACGACATCGCCGCCGCGCGCGCCTTCTACGGCGAATTGCTGGGCTGCCCGGAAGGCCGCAGCGCGCCGGAATGGGTGGACTTCAACTTCTACGGCCACCAGATCGTCGCCCACCTCGCACCGGACGAGTGCGGCCACAAGGCCACCAGCGCGGTCGACGA
>DATEFR010000272.1:0-5652 GCA_035280545.1 Burkholderiaceae bacterium
GCTTGTCGAAGGGCCCTTCGACAAGCTCAGTGCAGGCTTCGACAAGCTCAGCCCGAACGGTGCCCAAGATGCTCAAGCAAGGAAGTCCGAGATGCTCAAGATCCACAACCCCGCCACCGGCGCGCTGATCAGCGAAGTACCCGAAGCGACCGAGGCCATCGTGGCCGAGCGTGCCCGCGCGGCACGCGCCGCACAACCGGAATGGGCTGCGCGGCCGCTGGCCCAGCGGCTCGAGATCATCCAGGCATTCCGTGTCGCACTCGCCGCCGAGCTCGAGGCGCTCGCCGCGACGCTGACCGCCGAGGTCGGCAAGCCGATCCGCCAGTCGCGCAACGAGATCAACGGCCTGCTGCCGCGCATCGACTTCTTCCTGACCGAAGCCGAGAGGACGCTGGGCACCGAGCAGGTCCATGCCGATGCGTCCATGCGCGAGCTGATCAGCCACGAGCCGCTGGGCGTGATCGCGAACATCTCGGCCTGGAACTATCCGTACTTCGTCGGCGGCAACGTGTTCGTGCCGGCGCTGCTCGCCGGCAACGCGGTGCTCTACAAGCCCTCCGAGTACGCGACGTTGACCGGCCTGCACATCGCGCGGCTGCTGCAGGCGAGCGGCGTGCCGGCTGCGGTGTTCGCGCCGCTGGTCGGCGGCGGCGCGGTCGGCAGCGCGCTGCTGGCGCAGCCGCTGGACGGCGTGTTCTTCACCGGCTCGTATGCAACCGGCGCGAAGATCGCGGCGGCCGTCGGGCCGCGCTTCGTCAAGATGCAGCTGGAGCTCGGCGGCAAGGACGCGACCTATGTCGCCGACGATGCCGATCCGCAGGCTGCCGCCGAGTCGCTCGCCGACGGCGCGATGTACAACACCGGACAGAGTTGCTGCTCGGTCGAGCGCATCTACGTGCACGAGAAGATCCACGATGCGTTCGTGGCCGCGTTCGTCGCCACCGTGCGCGGGTTCAGGCTCGGCAGCCCGTCCGACGAATCCACTTACATCGGCGCGATCACGCGCGCGCCGCAGATCGACGTGCTGGAGGCGCAGGTCGCCGATGCGCGGGCGAAGGGGGCGACCGTGCTCGTCGGTGGACAGCGGCGGCCCGGGCCGGGCAACTGGTTCGAGCCCACCGTCGTGACGAACGTCGACCACACGATGGAGCTGATGCGCGAGGAAAGCTTCGGCCCGGTGATCGGCATCCAGAAGGTTCGCGGCGACGCCGAAGCAATCGGGCTGATGAACGACAGCCGCTACGGCCTGACCGCCAGCGTCTACACGCGCGACGAGACGCGGGCGCGCTCGCTGCTTGCGCAGGTGCGCGCCGGCACCGCGTACTGGAACTGCTGCGACCGCGTCAGCCCGCGGCTGCCCTGGTCGGGTGTCGGCGATTCGGGCGTGGGGCTCACGCTGTCCAGGTACGGCATCCAGACCTTCACGCGGCCGCGCGCGTGGCATTTGCGGCAGCCGTGATCACCCTCACCCCAGCCCTCTCCCGCAAGCGGGAGAGGGAGCAAGTCGGCACGATCATCTCCCTCTCCCGCAAGCGGGAGAGGGAGCAAGTCGCTCCAGTCGTCTCCCTCTCCCGCTTGCGGGAGAGGGCCAGGGGTGAGGGCGGCGCCCCATGACCCACCTCGCCTTGTTCGACCTCGACCACACGCTGCTCTCCGGCGACAGCGACGTGCTGTGGTGCGAGTACCTGATGCAGCATGGCCTGCTGGACCGCGCCGAGTTCGCGCCGCGCAATGCCGAGATGGCGCGGCGTTATGACGAAGGCAGCGTGACCCCTCAGGCGTACTGCGAGTTCTATGTCTCGACGCTGGCCGGACGCTCGGTCGTCGAATGCGCGGCTTGGTGCCAGCGTTTCCTCGACGAGGAGATCATGCCGCGCATCGCGCCGGCCGCGCATGCCCTGGTCGACAAGCACCGCGAACGCGGCGACCGCCTCGTGCTGACGACCGCGACGAACCGCGTGATCACCGAGCGGACCGCGCAGCACCTGCGCATTGCCGACCTGATCGCCACGGAGGTCGAGGTCGTCGACGGACACTACAGCGGCCGCACGCGCGGCGTGCTGAACATGCGCGAAGGCAAGGTCCGGCGACTGCATGCGTGGCTGGCCGAGCAGGGCCTGCCGAGCGAGTCGCTCGCCGACGCGGTCGCGTACAGCGACTCGCGCAACGACCTGCCGCTGCTGTCGGCCGTCGGCCATCCGGTGGCGGCCAACCCGGACGCGCACCTGCGCGCGCACGCCCTTGCGCAGGGCTGGGAGATCGTCGAGCTGCTCAGCCCGGCCATGTAGCATCGCCCCGCCGGAGACAGACAACGGAGGATTTGCGATGGCAATGGATGTGGTCGACTACGAGATCCGAGGCTCGGAGATGCAGTTCGTCGAGGTCGAGCTCGACCCGGGCGAAGCTGCGGTCGGCGAGGCCGGCAGCATGATGTTCATGGACGCCGGCATCCAGATGGACACCGTGTTCGGCGATGGTTCCAGCAGCAGCGGCGGAGGGCTGTTCGGCAAGCTGCTCGGGGCCGGCAAGCGGCTGGTCACCGGCGAGTCGCTGTTCACGACGGTTTACACGAATCAGAGCTCGGGCAAGCAGCGTGTCGCGTTCGCGGCGCCGTATCCCGGCAAGATCCTGCCGATGGACCTGCGCCAGCTCGGCGGCACGCTGATCTGCCAGAAGGACGCGTTCCTCTGCGCGGCGCGCGGCGTCTCGCTGGGCATCTACTTCCAGCAGAAGCTCTCGGTCGGCTTCTTCGGCGGCGAAGGCTTCATCATGCAGAAGCTCGACGGCGACGGACTCGCGTTCGTGCATGCGGGCGGCACGGTCGTGCGCCGCGAACTGCAGCCGGGCCAGACCTTGCTGATCGACACCGGCTGCATCGTCGCACTGACGCCCAGCGTGAACTTCGAGATCCAGTACGTCGGCAAAGTCAAGACCGCGCTGTTCGGCGGCGAAGGGCTGTTCTTCGCGAAGGTCACCGGTCCCGGTACGGTATGGCTGCAGAGCCTGCCGTTCTCGCGGCTCGCATCGCGCGTGTTCGCGGCCGCGCCGCAGCGCGGCGGCTCGCGCGAGGAAGGCTCGGTGCTCGGCGCCGGTGCGATCGGCGGGCTGCTCGGCGGCGTGTTCGGGGGCGATGACGAGTGATGCGATCGATTTGGCGCCATGCCCGGCAGGTCGCGGCGCTTGCAATGATGGTTGCTGCCGCGCTCGGGCTGAGCGGTGCGGCGCGGCCCGCCTTGGCTGCGACGGCGTCCGCGGCGGCGACGCCGTTCATCGAGGAGCTCACCTGGACCGAGCTGCGCGACCGTGTCGCCGCCGGCGCGACGACGGTCATCGTGCCGGTCGGCGGCACCGAGCAGAGCGGGCCGCACATGGTGCTGGGCAAGCACAACGTGCGCGCGCATGTGCTGGCCGGGCGCATCGCGAGCAAGCTCGGCAACGCGCTGGTCGCACCGGTGCTGGCGTATGTACCGGAGGGTTCGATCACGCCGCCGACCGCGCACATGCGCTTCCCCGGCACGATCACGATCAGTGACGCGACCTTCGAAGCGCTGCTCGAGTCGACGGCGCGCAGCTTCCGGCAGCACGGCTTTCGCACCGTCGTGTTCATCGGCGATCACGGCGGCTATCAGAAGAGCCTCGAGAAGGTGGCGGCGAAGCTGGACCGCGAATGGCGCGCCGCGCCCACGCCGTGCCGCGCCGTCGCGCTGCTCGAGTACTACCGCGTCACGCAGAGTGCCTTTGTAGCCGCGCTGAAGGCACGCGGGCACTCGGCCGAGGAAATCGGCACCCATGCCGGGCTGGCCGACACGGCGCTGTCGCTGGCGATCGACCCGGCGCTGGTGCACCCGTCGGGCATGCCGAGCGATCCGAAGAGCTTCGCGCGCGAAGGCGTCTACGGCGACCCGCGGCGCGCGACCGCCGAGCTCGGGCGCATAGGCGTCGAGCAGATCGTCGACGCCTCGGTGGCCGCGATACGAGCGCTGACATCGGTTCGCTGAGCGCTGAGACAATCACGGGTCGAATGCAATGAATCCGTTGGAGACGAATCGATGAAATTGGGAGCACCCAAGGCGCTGGGCCTGGTGTTGACCGCCGTGGCCGCGCTGGGAACCGCCGCGGTGGTGTTTGCGCAGAAGGCGGCATCGGGTGCGGTGGCGTCGCCGCCGCCTGCCGCGGCCTCCGCGACCGCCGCCATCACGACGTTGCCCGGCATGCCGCCGGTGGCCGATGCGCGCAACCTCTACAGCGAAGTCGCGGCCGGCAAGGTGAGCGCGGCGCTGCGCGAGGACCTGGAGCGCATCTACGTGCCGAACCTGCGCTCGAACGATGTCTATGTCGTCGACCCGAACGCGATGAAGGTCGTCGACCGCTTCAAGGTCGGCATCGGCCCGCAGCACATCGTGCCGGCCTGGGATCTGCGCACGCTGTGGGTCACCAACAATGCCGAGGGCCGCACCGACGGCAGCCTGACGCCCATCGATCCGCGCACCGGCAAGCCGGGCAAGCCGGTCGCGGTCGACGACCCGTACAACATGTACTACACGCCGGACGGCAAGTCGGCGATCGTCGTCGCCGAGGCGCGCAAGCGGCTCGACTTCCGCGATCCGCAGACGATGGCGATGCAGTACTCGATCGACGTGCCCGGCTGCCCCGGCATCAACCACGCCGACTTCGCCATCGACGGCCGCTTCGCGATCTTCACCTGCGAGTTCTCGGGCACCATCGTCAAGATCGACCTGGCCAACCGCAAGGTCGGCGCATACCTGCGGCTGACGATGCCCAGCACGCGCTACAAGGAAGTCGGCGGCAAGCGCGTCGCCGAAGGCGAGAAGTGGGAGCCCGGCGAGACCGAGATCTGCTCCGTCTCCACCGGCATGCCGCAGGACATCCGCAGCTCGCCCGACGGCAAGCGCTTCTACATCGCCGACATGCATGCCGATGGCGTGCACATCGTCGATGGCGAGTCGTTCAAGCAGGTCGGCTTCATCCCGACCGGGCTGGGCGCGCACGGCCTGTACCCGAGCCGGGACGGCAGGAGCCTGTACGTCGCGAACCGCGGCTCGCACAAGATCCACGGGCCCAAGAAGGGCAACGGCGGCGTCACGGTGATCGACTTCGCAACCGAGAAGGTCGTTGCGCGCTGGGGCATCCCGGGCGGCGGCAGCCCCGACATGGGCAACGTCAGCGCCGACGGCAAGTGGCTGTGGCTCGCGGCGCGCTACGACGACGTGATCTACCGTTTCGACACCACCAGCGGAGAGGTCAGGCAGATCAAGGTCGGGGCCGAGCCGCACGGGCTGACCGTGTGGCCGCAGCCGGGCCGCTACTCGCTGGGGCACACGGGCAACCTGCGCTGATCCGCGCCAGTCACGACGCCGCTAAGACGTTCCTTCGTTTGTCATGGGTTTGTTGTTCGATTCGTTCTGGCGCGCGGCGGCGTACTGCCTGCATCCGCGCGTGATCCTGCTGTCGCTGCTGCCACTGGTGCTGATGGCGGCGCTGTCGCTGGGACTGGGCTACTTCTTCTGGGAAAGCGCGGTCGACGCGGTGCGCGCCACGTTCGAGTCGTGGGCCGTCCTGCGGACGCTGCTCGGCTGGCTCGAGGGCCTGGGCCTCGCGAACCTGAAGACCGTGCTCGCGCCCATGGTGGTC
>DATEFR010000273.1:0-3825 GCA_035280545.1 Burkholderiaceae bacterium
CTGTGGTCCATGTGGCGCAGGTGCGCGAGCTCGTGCGCGACGACGTAGTCGATGCTGGACATCGCGAAGTGGACCAGCCGCCAGTTCAGGCGGATCGAGCCGTCGGCGCTGGCACTGCCCCAGCGCGTCTGCGCCGACGACAGGCTGAGCCGCGTGCAGGTCACGCGCAGTTGCGCGGCGTAGTGGCGGATGCGCTCCTCGAACACCCGGCGGGCCTGGCGCTGCAGCCAGCTCTGCACCGCGTCGCGAATCTGCTCGGGGGCCGCGTGCTGCGGCAGGCCGACGTGCAGCGTCAGCCGCGGCACGCCGGGCAAGGCCTGGGCGTCGGTGTTCAGCACCGCACCGGTGGTACGGCCGTCGAGCACGACGATCACGGTCTCGCCGAGGAACGGGATCGTCGTGCCGTCGCGCCATTCGACCTTGGCCTCGACGAGACGCTGCGTGCGCTCCTGCTGCTCACGCAGCTTGCGCAGGATCCACGTCCCCTTCTCGCGCAGCCCCGCCTCGATCTCGGCGATGCCGACCCAACGCGGCGCGTTGACGCTCAGGCCTTCGGGGCCGACGATGAAACCGATCGTGCGCCGCCGCACGCGCTTGAGCGCATACGCGACCGTGTGCTCCTGCAAACGAATCTCGCGGTCGGCCTGCGGATGACGGAAGACCGCCGGGGCGAGCACGCTCGAGATCGGAACAGCGGGCGAAGCGTCGGCCAGCGCCGGCGGCGCGACGACCGCTGCGGGCCCGAGCGATGGAGCAGCCGCAGCGGGCTCTCCCGTGACCGCCGGCTCCGGCGGCGACACGGCCTCGTCGAACAACCCCAGTTGCCGGCTGTCGAGCGACGCGGTGCGCGACTTCACGATCAGACCACCCGGGCGGCCGAGTTCGCCGTGGCCTCGGCCGGGGGATACGCCGGCGAGTCGAACCGGCGCATCTCGCTTTCGATCCAGCGCTCGACCTCGCGCATCAGCTCGTCCGGCTCGCGCCCGATCGAGGCGATCGGTTTGCCGATCGACACGTCGATCACGCCCGGCGTCAGCACGAAGCGCTTGCGCGGCCAGCAGCGCGCCGAGGTCACCGCGATCGGCAGCACCGGCGTGCCGGTCGTCACCGCGAGCCGCGTGCCGCCGCTCTTGTAGACGCCCTGACTGCCGCGCGGCGTGCGCGTGCCCTCGGGGAACATGATGACCCAGTTGCCCTGCGCCATGAAGCGCCGGCCCTGCTCGGCGACACGACTCCACGCCTCGGTGCGCTTGCTGCGGTCGATGTGGATCATGTCCAGCCGCGCCATCGCCCAGCCGAAGAACGGGATCATCAGCAGCTCGCGCTTGAACACGTAGCACAGCGGATGCGGCATCAGGCACGGGAACGCGAAGGTCTCCCAGGTCGACTGGTGCTTGGGCAGCAGGATCACCGGCGAATCGGGCAGATTCTCGAGACCGTGCAGCCGCGCGCGCACGCCGCAGATCACGCGCGCGCCCCAGATCGCGATGCGCAGCCAGCCTATCGTGAACCAGTACAGCCGCGTGCCGCGCACGAAGATCGACAGCAGCATCACCGCGATCGCATACGGCACGACGGTCACGATCAGCAGCAGCACGAAGACCGCCGAGCGCACGGCGGCAAGGGAACGCGCCATCAGTCCAGCCTCCCGAAGCCGGAGTCATGCTCGCCCGTCGCGCCGCGGTCCTGGCGTTCGCGCTGCACCAGATACTCGGCAAACGCGGCCAGATCGGCGTGCACGACCGTCCCGGGCACCTGCGTGCACAACGCGGCGAGCTGCGCATCGTCCAGCCGCGCGCCCTTGCCGGTGCGCACCAGGTGCGGGCGACAACCGACCGCGACGCCGGCCTGCAGGTCACGCACCGTGTCGCCGACCACCGGCACATCGTGCAGCGACATCCCGAAGCGCTCGCCGATCTGCTCGAACAAGCCCGGCAGCGGCTTGCGGCAGGTGCACGACTCGTCGGGCGCATGCGGGCAGAAGAACACCGCGTCGATGCGCCCGCCCTGCTTCGCCAGCAGCTGGTTCATCTTCGTGTGCATCGCGTTCAGCGTCGCCATGTCGAAGGTGCCGCGGCCCAGCCCCGACTGGTTGGTCGCGACCACCGTGTGCCAGCCGGCATGGTTCAGGCGCGCGATCGCCTCGAGCGCACCCGGGATCGGCACCCATTCCTCCGGCGACTTCACGTAGTCGTCGCGGTCTTCGTTGATCGTGCCGTCGCGGTCGAGGATGACGAGTTTCATGGGGAGGTCTTGGCTTCGGCGGCGCGGCGTCGCGCCCAGGCGACCAGCTTGTCAATCGCATCGACCGCCGGATCGAGCGCACGCAATCGTGCGTCGAGTCGCCCGCTCGCGCAGACGTGCCACGGCCAGCCGATGCGCCGCGAGCGAGAACCGTTCGATGCGATCGTGATGAGGGTCCATGACTTCGATTATCGGTTCGACTCCGTCAGGTCGCGAGCTTCGACAAGTCGGCGACCCGGTTCATCGCCGCATGCAGCTGCGCGAGCAGCCCGAGCCGGTTCGCACGCAGCGCCGGATCGTCGGCATTGACCATCACCGACTCGAAGAACGCGTCGACCGGCTCGCGCAGCGCGGCGAGCGAGCGCAGCGAGCCGGTGTAGTCGCCGTGGTCGAAGCTGTGATCGGCCTTGGGCCTCACGGCCGCCAGCGCCTGGCTCAGCGCCGACTCGGCGGGCTCCTTCAGCAGCGCCGACTGCACGGTCGCGTCGACGACACCGTCGGCCTTCTTCAGGATGTTGCCGACCCGCTTGTTCGCCGCCGCGAGCGACGCCGCTTCGGGCAGCGCCGCGAACGCACGCACCGCGGCGAGCCGCGCGCTGACGTCGGCCAGCCGCATCGGGCGCAGCGACAGCACCGCCTCGACCTCCTGCGCGCTGTAGCCCTGCTCGCGCAGGCTGCCGGCGAGGCGCTCGTAGATGAAGTCGATCAGCGCCGCGGGGGCCAGCTTGTCGGTGAGCAGCGGCCCCATCGCCTGGGCGCCGATGCCGACGAGCCGGTCCAGGCCTATCGGCACCGCGCGCTCGATCAGCATCCGGATGGCACCCAGCGCATGACGGCGCAGCGCGAACGGGTCCTTGTCGCCGGTGGGCACCTGGCCTATGCCGAACAGGCCGATCAGCGTCTCGAGCTTGTCGGCCAGCGCGACGATCACGCCGACATCGCCGCGCGGCAGCGCATCGCCGGCGAAACGCGGCTTGTAGTGGTCCTCGATCGCCTCGGCGATCGCGGCAGGCTCGCCGTCGTGGCGCGCGTAGTAGCCGCCCATCACGCCCTGCAGCTCGGGGAACTCGCCGACCATGTCGGTCAGGAGGTCGGCCTTGGCGAGCAGCGCCGCACGGTCGGCATCCGGCCCCAGCGACGCGCCCGGATACGCCTGCTCGGCGATCGCCTTGGCGATCGTTCGCACGCGCTGCACACGCTCGCCCTGCGAGCCGAGCTTGCCGTGGTAGACGACCCTGGCGAGCCCATCGACGCGCGCCGCGAGCGGTTTCTTGCGGTCCTGGTCGAAGAAGAACTTGGCATCGGCCAGGCGCGGGCGCACCACGCGTTCGTTGCCTTCGACGATGCGACTCGCATCGTCGGGCCGAATGTTGCTGACCACCAGGAACCGGTTCGTCAGCGCGCCGGCGGCGTCGACCAGCGGGAAGTATTTCTGGTTCGCCTTCATCGTCAGAATCAGGCACTCGGACGGCACGGCCAGGAAGTCCGACTCGAAGTGGCAGGCCACCACGTTGGGCCGCTCGACCAGCGCCGTGACCTCGTCGAGCAGCGCGTCGTCGTCGATCGGCTTCAGCCCCTGCG
>DATEFR010000274.1:0-2214 GCA_035280545.1 Burkholderiaceae bacterium
CGCGCCGCGCGGCGCTCGTGCCGGCGCTGGCCGATGCCGCGCGTGCCGCGTGGATGGTCGGCGCGGGCCTGCTCGCCGCGGTGGTGGGCAAGCTCGTCGTCGTCGACCTGTCGGGCAGCGGCACGGTGACACGCATCGTCTCGTTCATCGGCGTCGGCGTGCTGATGCTGGTGATCGGGTATGTCGCACCGTTGCCCGGCAAACCCGCCGCGCGCCAGGAGGAGCCGCATGCGGCCACGTGATCGCCATTCGCCTCGCCACCTGTCGCCCATTCGAGCCGCGTGCGGCATCGGCGTGGCCTGGCTGGCGACCGTGTGGGGGTCGGGTGTGGCCGCCGCAGCGGACGAGCCCCCGTATCGCCACGAAGCGGCGATCGCCGTGCAGCGCTCCGCGCCGTTCGTCGAGCTCGCGTTGCCGGCCGAAGCGTATGCGCGCAGCCGGCAGGACCGTGGCATCGGCGAGGGCCTGCGCGACCTGCGCATCGTCGATGCGCGCGGTGAGCGTGTTCCGTTCGCGTGGCTCCCGCCGCGCGCCGACGACACGCAGACGCACGAGACGCTGCGCGAGGCGCGGCTCTATCCGCTGCCGGCGCGGCCGGCCGCCGACGGCACCTGGCGCGCCCCGATCGCGGTCGTGATCGAGGGCGACCGGCTCAGCGTGCGCCGCGCCGCGGGCCGCACGGCCGCGCAGGACGGCGAGGCGGTCTCGCGCTCCGGTGGCTGGATCGTCGACCTGGGCGAGCGCACGACGACCGATGCGCCACCGGATCAGCTCAGGCTCGCATGGTCGGGGCCGGCCGAGTTCAGCGCGCTGTTCGACTTGGCGAGCAGCGACGACCTGCGCAGCTGGCGCCCCGGCGGTGCCGGCCAGGTGGTGGCGCTGCAATCGGGGGGTGTGCCGTTGACCCAGCCCAACGTGACGCTTGCGCCAGGCACCGGTCGCTTCGTGCGCCTCGTGTGGGCCGATGCGGCGACCGCGCCGGCGCTCAGCGGCGCGCAGGCCGTGACGACCCGGCGCGATCGAGTCGCCCGTGATGCACCGGTCGAGCTGACGTTCGCGGCGCAGCGTGCAGCGGCTTCGAATAACGGATCGGCCGCGCGTGCGCTCGACTTCGACCTCGGCGGCGTGTTGCCGGTCGCGGCGCTCGCGCTGCAATGGAATGGCGCCGGCACGCAGATCGCGCCGGTGCGTCTGCAAGGGCGCAATGGACCCGATGATCCGTGGCGCGAGCTCGGCGGCGCCGTGTTCTACCGTGTAGCTCGCACCGGCAGCGTCAGCGAGTCGCCGCCGTTCGCGCTGCGCACCGAGGTCCGCTTCGTACGCGTGACGCCCGACGAGCGCGCCGCCGCGCTGGATGCGGCGCAGACCCGATTGCGCGTGCGTGCGCCGCTGGCGCACCTGGTGTTCGCGTCACAGGGGCAGCCGCCGTATCGCCTGCAGGTCGGCGCGGCCGATGCCTCGTCGTCGGCGTTGACCCTCGGCACGCTGGTGCCCTCGCTGGCCGACGAGCGCGAGCGCTTCGGCGTTGCGAGCGCCGGCGAGTGGACCGAGATCGCCGCCGCGGCACGACGCGATGAGGCGCTGCAGCGGCAGAAGGCCTTGCGCCCTTGGCTGCTGTGGGCCGTGCTGCTCGCCGGCGTGGCCGCGCTGGGGTTCATCGTGTGGCGCCTGGCGCGCTCGGCGCCCCGGACCGGCTAGGTCTGCGACCGCGGCTTGTCTGCGTTCACGCCAGCATGTCCGCCCAGATCGTGCGCGCCCAATGCCACGCATAGCGCCCTTCGACTTCGTTCGGCGCGCTCGACAGGCCGCCCGAGCCGGCCACGGTCTTGAAGGTCTTCTCGGCCGCGACGTACTCGTGCACGCTGGCGACGTGCGCCGTGCGCTTGTCGTCGACGAAGCTGTAGCAGGTGTTGGTCAGCATGGGCGCCGGGTCTATGGTCAGGTCGCTCAGCTCCGCGACGATCGCGGCGGCGGCGACCTTCGCGTGGCTGCTCGCCATGTGCCCGCTCTTGGGCATCAGCGAGGCGATCTGGATCGAATCGCCGATCACGTGCACGTGCGGCGCGGCGGTCGACTCGAAGTTCAGGAAGTTCACGTTGCACCAGCGCGCGTTCGAGTTCGCCAGACCGGTCTGCACCGCGATCGCGCCGGCGCGCATCGGCGGCAGCACGTTCAGCACGTCGGCGCGCACGTCGTCCTGCACCTCGAACTTGA
>DATEFR010000275.1:0-8435 GCA_035280545.1 Burkholderiaceae bacterium
CGCAGCCGGCGCAGCGCGACCTTGATGTTGCGCGTGCCGAGCTCCAGCGTGTCGTCGTAGTCCTTGTAGGCGCGCTGGTCCCAGACCTTCACGGCGCTCTTGTTGCGCCCCTTGTCCTGGCCGATGCGGATGCCCTGCGGGTTGTAGCCGTAGGCGCCGAACGGGCTGGTGCCGCCGGTGCCTATCATGCGGTTGCCGCCTTCGTGGCGCTCCTTCTGCTCCTCGAAGCGGCGCTGAAGCGTCTCCATCAACTCCTCCCAGCCCATCTTCTCGATCGCCGCCTTCTCCTCGGGGCTGAGCTCGAGCTCGAGCTTCTTCTGCAGCCACTCGAGCGGGATGTCCTGCGTGAAGTCCGTCAGCAGCTCGACGCCCTTGAAGTACGCAGCGAACGCGCGGTCGAACTTGTCGTAGTGGGCCTCGTCCTTCACGAGCGAAGCGCGCGCGAGGTAGTAGAACTTGTCGACGCTGGGCCCGCCGTCGTCGTCGATGACGCCGGACTTGATCGCCTCGAGCAGCATCAGGTACTCCTTGACCGAGACCTTCAGCTTGGCGGCGCGCAGCGTGAAGAAGAAGTTGATCAGCATGGCATCGGCCCTGCGTGGCGACGGCCCTATTGTGATGGCGTGAGGGCGTTGCGGGTTTGCTTCTCCCAAGTGTTTGGCCAGGAGAATGTTTGGATTGGCTGAAACTGGTCAGGAAACGGGTCAGAAGTGCATCCAGCCGTGACGGGGTCACGCGCACGTCAGCGCGCTGACAGAACGGCGGGTTAGCCTGTGGCCTCCGCCCGATAGCCTGCCCGAGGACTTGCCATGCCCGCACGCCACCACCGACACGCCCAGACGCTCGCGACCAAGACGGCCGAGCTCGCGCTCGCCGCGCCGCAGGTCGTGGCCCAGCGCCTCGCGCGCATGGCGGTCGCGGGCCCGCTGCCGTCGGCGCGCGACCGGCGCGAGTTCCAGCGCATGGGCGCCGAGAAGGCGACCGCATTCGCCGAGTCGTGGAACGCGATGGCGCAGCAGGCCGCGCGCGCGAATCAGGCGCTGGTCGCGAGCTTCTGGCGTGCCGCCTGGTCGCCATGGATGCTGGCGCAGCTGCCGGCCAACGCGGCGCTGCTGCAAAGCGCCGCGCTGGGCGTGCTCAGCAAAGGGCTCGCACCGGTGCACCGGACCGCGACCGCGAACGCGAAACGCCTGGGACGCAGGACAAAACCCCGGTAACAGGCATGCCCGCGGCGGGCATGTCCATCAGGGTTATGGCCATATTCGCGTCGCGCCGTCGGCGCGAACATAATCGCCGCGCTCGCCGTGCCGTTCGCGGCGTCGCCAAGCCGGTGAAAGACATCCAGACCGTCCTGGTGCTCATCACGCTGCAGCAAGGCCTGTGCGCCTTCAGCTGGTGGGTCGGCGGTTGGTGGCTAGGCTTGTCCAAGCGCGTGTCGGCGCACTGGATGGGCGCGGCGCTGGCGACCGCGGCCGGGCTTTCGCTGATCCTGCTGCGCGGCGTGTGGCCGCCTTTCCTGACGCTGGTCGTCGCGAACCTCGCCATCATGGCCGGCGTGCTGGCGGTGCGGCGCGGCATGCAGATCTCGCTGCTCATTCCGGTGACCGATGTCGAGCATGCGACGCTGTTCGGGCTGGATGCGGCGCTGCTGATCGTCTTCCTCGGCCTGTCCGAAGCGCACAGCGCGGTCGCGGTGATCGGCTCGTCGGTGCCGATCGCGTGGACCTTGCTGCGCGCGGCGCAGGAGAGTCACCAGGCGCTGGTCCGCGAGGGTGCGCTCGCGACCGCGCGGGTCGTCGCGACGCCGCTGGCGCTGCTCGGGCTGGTGTTCGCGGTGCGAGCGCTCGCCGGCCTGATCGCGCCGGCTGTCGCGGCGCGGCCGCTGCACGAGCCGAACGCGTTCAACAGCGGCATCGTGTTCGCGTTCATGGTGGTCGGGCTGATGATCAACCTGGTGCTCGCGCTGATGGTGGTGGGGCGCCTGGTGGCGCAGCTGCAGCACCTGTCCGAGCGCGACGCGCTGACCGGCCTCCTGAACCGACGCGCGCTCGCGCCGCTGCTGCAGCGCGAGGTCGGCCGGCTGCGCCGCTACGGCGAGACCTATTCGCTGCTGATGATCGACGTCGACCACTTCAAGAACATCAACGACCAGCACGGCCACGCCGCCGGCGATGCCGCGCTGCGCAAGCTGGCCGACGTGCTGCGCGGTGCGGCGCGCGAGGTCGATCACGTCGCGCGGCTGGGCGGCGAGGAGTTCTGCATCCTGCTGCCGCATGCCGACCTCGACGGCGCGATGCACCTGGCCGAGCGCGTGCACGTCGCGGTCTGCGACACGGCGTGGGACGAGTTCGACCGGCCGGTGACGATCAGCGTCGGCGTCGCGGTCGCGCAGTCGCCCGACGAGCCGCCGCAGGCCGTGCTCGCGCGCGCCGACCAGGCGCTGTACCGCGCGAAGCAGGCCGGGCGCAACCAGATCGTGCTGGCCGAGGCGCCGCGGGGCGAGGCGCTGCAGCCGGCGTGAGAGAGGCGAGGGGCGAAAGAAAAAGCTCAGCGCGGCCGCTGCAGCTGCCAGCGCAGGTGCTGGCGCACCGCCGGCCACTCGGCTGCGGTGATGCTGTAGACCGCCGTGTCGCGCAGGCTGCCGTCGGGGCTGCGCTGGTGGGCGCGCAGGATGCCGTCCAGCTGCGCGCCGAGGCGCTCGATCGCGCGCCGGCTCTGCGTGTTCAGGCGATGCGTGCGGAATTCGACCGCGATGCAGCCCAGCGCCTCGAACGCGTGGGTCAGCAGCATCAGCTTGCATTCGGTGTTCAGCGGCGTGCGCTGCACCCGCGTGGCGTACCAGGTGCTGCCGATCTCGACGCGCTTGTGGACCGCGTCGATGTTCATGTAAGTCGTCTCGCCGGCGACCGCGCCGCTCGCATCGAGCACCGCGAACGGCAGCATCGAGCCGCTTGCCTGCAACCCGAGGCGGCGCTGGATGTCGGCGGCCATCTTCTCGGGCGCCGGGACGCTCGTGTACCAGAGCTTCCACAGCTCGCCGTCGCGTGCCGCCTCGGTCAGCGCGGGTTCATGCTCGGTCGCGAGCGGAACGAGCGTCGCGTGTTCGCCGCGCAGCGTGATCGGGTCGGGCCAGGGCACGGAATGTCTCCGGAACTAGCGGTTGTGGCGCTGCATGAACACGAGCTTTTCGAACAGCGACACGTCCTGCTCGTTCTTCAAGAGCGCGCCGACCAGCGGCGGCACCGCGACCTTGTCGTCCTTGCTCTGCAGCGCCTCGAGCGGGATGTCCTCGGCCACCAGCAGCTTGAGCCAGTCCAGCAGCTCCGAGGTCGACGGCTTCTTCTTCAGGCCGGGCAGGTTGCGCACGTCGTAGAAGTTCTTCAGCGCCGCGCTCAGCAGCTCCTTCTTCAGCTTCGGGAAGTGCACGTCGACGATGCTCTTCATCGTCTCGGCGTCCGGGAACTTGATGTAGTGGAAGAAGCAGCGGCGCAGGAACGCGTCGGGCAATTCCTTCTCGTTGTTCGACGTGATGAAGACCAGCGGCCGGTGCTTCGCCTTCACGAGCTCGCGCGTCTCGTAGACGTAGAACTCCATCCGGTCGATCTCGCGCAGCAGGTCGTTCGGGAATTCGATGTCGGCCTTGTCGATCTCGTCGATCAGCAGCACGACCGGCTGCTCGGCCGTGAAGGCCTGCCACAGCACGCCCTTGACGATGTAGTTGTGGATGTCCTTGACGCGCTCGCCGCCGTCCACGTCGGCGAGCTGGCTGTCGCGCAACCGGCTGACCGCGTCGTACTCGTACAGGCCCTGCTGCGCCTTGGTCGTGCTCTTGATGTGCCACTGCAGCAGCGGCATGCCCAGCGCCTGCGCCACTTCCTCGGCCAGCATCGTCTTGCCGGTGCCGGGCTCGCCCTTGATCAGCAGCGGCCGCTTCAGCGTCGCGGCGGCGTTGACCGCGAGCATCAGATCGGGAGTGGCGACGTAGGTGTCCGAGCCTTGGAACTTCATGGCGCTGCCGTTCGAGCGGTGGGTAGAGGGGCCGCGGGGCAGTATAAGGGCGCCCCTATAATCGCCCGCTGATCTGCAAACACCGCCTTCCGTTGCCCATGAACAAGCTCCATCGTCTGTCGATTGCCTTGGCTGCCTGCGTCGTCGGGGTTGCAGCGCATGCCCAGGCCGCCAGTGCGCCAGCAGGCGGCGCCCAGCAGGGCGGCAGCGCGGCGGCGGGCGAGAAGAAGGCGGCGATGTGCATAGGCTGCCACGGCATTCCGGAGTACAAGGCCAGCTTCCCCGAGATCTACAAGGTGCCGATGATCGCCGGCCAGAACGCGAAGTACATCGTGGGCGCGCTGACCGCCTACAAGAAGGGCGACCGCAAGCACCCGACGATGCGCGCGATCGCCGCGTCGCTGACCGATCAGGACATGGCCGACCTCGCCGCGTTCTACGAGACCGAGTACAAGGCCGCCGACACCGCGGGCGGCGCGCCGGTGCCGTCGTCCACGGTGGCCGAACTCCTGAAGAAGGGCAACTGCGCCTCGTGCCACGGCGAGAACTTCAGCAAGCCCATCGATGCCTCGTATCCGAAGCTGGCCGGCCAGCACGCCGACTACCTCTATCAGGCGCTGAAGGCCTACCAGACCGACCAGAACCCGCAGGTCGGCCGCAACAACCCGGTGATGATGGGCATGGCACGACCGTTCAGCCATGCCGAGCTGAAAGAGCTGTCGGCCTATCTGTCGTCGCTGCCGGGGCAGCTCGCGACGGTGCCGCAGTCGCGCTTCCGCTGATCCGGGCGACCGCTTCCAAGCAAAAGCCGCTGCGATGCAGCGGCTTTTTTGTGCGCTCGCGGCCTGAAACTTGCTGATGCGCGCAGGGCGATGCGCCCAGGTCCTGGCGAAACCTTTCAGGTTTTCCCTGACCGGGCCGCGCTATTTCGCCGGCCTACACTGGCCGCCTTTCGAAATCCCCGGAGGAAGCGATGACACAACGACTTCTCTCGGCCACGGCCTGGGCGCTGACCGCGCTGCTGGCGATGGCCGGCAGCACGCAGGCGCAGACATTGCGCTGGGCGTCGCAGGGCGATCTGCAGACGCTGGACCCGGACTCGCGCAACGAGTCGCTGACCAACTCGCTGAACGGCCAGGTCTACGAGTACCTGGTCGGACGCGACAAGAAGCTCAACGTCGCGCCGCAGCTCGCGACCGAATGGCAGCAGACCAGCCCGCTGCAGTGGCGCATGAAGCTGCGCCCGAACGTCAAGTTCCACGACGGCACGCCGTTCAGTGCCGACGACGTCGTGTTCTCGATCAAGCGTGCGCAGCAGCCCAGCTCGGACATCAAGGTCTATGCCACGGCGATGGGCGAGCCGAAGAAGATCGACGACCTGACGGTCGAGTTCAACCTGAAGGAGGTGAATCCGATCTTCCTCGAGCACGCCAACTCGGTCTTCATCATGAGCAAGGCCTGGTGCGAGAAGAACAACGTCGTCAAGACGCAGGACTTCAACGCCGGCGAGCAGAGCTACGCGGCGCTCAACGCGAACGGCACCGGCCCGTTCATGGTCGTGAGCCGCCAGCCCGACGTGAAGACGGTCTACAAGCGCAACCCGAACTGGTGGGGCAAGTTCGACGGCAACGTGCAGGACGTGATCTACACGCCGATCAAGAACAACGCGACCCGCGTCGCCGCGCTGATCTCCGGCGAGCTCGACTTCGTGCTCGACCCGCCGCCGCCGGACACGCCGCGGCTGCGCAGCACCGGCGGCATCAAGGTGGTCGACGGCCCCGAGAACCGCGTCATCTTCATCGGCATGGACCAGGGCCGCGACGAGCTGCTGTACAGCGGCGTCAAGGGCAAGAACCCGTTCAAGGACCAGCGTGTGCGCCAGGCGCTGTACCAGGCCGTCGACGAGGACCTGATCAAGAACAAGCTGATGCGCGGCCTCGCGGCGCCGACCGGCGCGACGATGGTGTCGCCCAAAGGCACCTTCAACGATCCGGAGCTCGAGAAACGCCGCCCGTACGACGTCGCGGCGGCGAAGAAGCTGCTGGTCGCCGCCGGCTACCCCGACGGTTTCGAGGTCACGCTGGACTGCCCGAACGACCGCTACATCAACGACGAGGACATCTGCAAGACGCTCGCCTCGATGTGGGCCAAGATCGGCATGAAGATCAAGGTCAACACGATGCCGCGCTCGGTGTACTTCGCCAAGCTCGGCAATCTGGACACGTCGATGTACATGCTGGGCTGGGGCGGCTCGGTGACCGATGCGGAAACGACCTTGACGCCGATCTACCGCACGCGCGCGCCGGGCGGCATCGGCCAGTTCAACTACGGGCAGGTCAACAACCCGAAGCTCGACGAGCTCGCGGCCGCGTCGAGCAAGGAGCCCGATCCGAAGAAGCGCGAGACCTTGATCAAGGCCGCGATCAAGGAGCACAACGACATGGTCCACCACATCCCGCTGCACCGCCAGTTCATCCCGTGGGCGATGCGCAGCAACGTGGAGGTCGTGCACCGCGCCGACAACTGGCTCGAGTGGGCCTGGGTCTCGATCAAGTGAGCTACTGGAAGTAGGCGAGCATCCGCTCCAGCGCCATCGTGAACGGCACCTGCATCATCGGCAGCGTCAGCAGCATGCCGATCAGGCCGATCGAGACCGTGATCGGAAAGCCGATCGCGAAGATGTTCATCTGCGACGCGACGCGCGAGATGATGCCCAGCACCAGGTTGACGAACAGCAGCATCGCGACCAGCGGCAGCGCGATCCACAGCCCGAGGCGGAACACCTCGGTGCCCCAGACCTGCGGCTGCACGGTGCGCAGGAACGCGAACGGGTCGGGGCCGACCGGGAACGCGTCGAAGCTCTTGACGACCGCGCCGATCAGCAGCAGGTGACCGCCCATCACGATGAACAGCCAGCTCACCGAGACGCCGAAGAAGCGGCTCGCCGCGGTCGTCTGGCCGCCGCTCATCGGGTCGAAGAAGCCGGCGAAGTTCAGGCCCATCTGCAGGCCGATGATCTCGCCGGCGAACTCGACCGCGGCGAACACGAGACGCACCGCGAAGCCCAGCGAGACGCCGATGAGCACCTGCTGCAGCACCGCGAGCAGCGCATTGGCCGAGTCCAGCGGGATCACCGGCATCGCCGGCAGCGACGCCTGCGCGCAGAACGCGATCAGGAACGCGAGCGCGACGCGCACGCGCATCGGCACGCTGCGCTGCGCGAACACCGGCAGCGCGCCGAACAGCGCGAGCACGCGCAGGAACGGCCACAGCAGGGGCGTGATCCAGGCGAGGATCTGGGTGTCGGTGAAGGTGAGCACGCGGGGGCCCTCACCCTAGCCCTCTCCCGCGAGCGGGAGAGGGGACAAGACGGCACTCCCTCTCCCGCGTGCGGGAGAGGGCTGGGGTGAGGGTGAGCGTCACCCCACCACCGTCGGAATCGACTGCAGCGTGCGCTGGATGTACTCGACCAGGCTGGTCAGCATCCACGGCCCGGCGACCGCGAGCACCGCGACCGCCGCGACGATCTTCGGCACGAACGACAGCGTCGCCTCGTGGATCTGCGTCGCGGCCTGGAAGATGCTGACCGCGAGGCCGACGACCAGCACGGTCAGCAGGATGGGCGCCGACACCATCAGCAGCATGTACAGGCCTTGCTGGCCGGCGGTGAAGACTTGTTGGGAATCCATGTCGGGTGGTCGTTGTTCTACGTGACGAAGCTCGCCGCCAGCGAACCCAGCAGCAGGTTCCAGCCGTCGGCCAGCACGAACAGCATCAGCTTGAACGGCAGTGCGATCAGCACCGGGCTCAGCATCATCATCCCGAGACTCATCAGCACGCTCGCGACGATCATGTCGATGATCAGGAACGGGATGAAGATCAGGAAGCCGATCTGGAACGCGCTCTTCAGCTCGCTCGTGACGAACGCCGGCACCAGCACCTTGAACGGCACGTTCTCGGTCTTGACCGATGCGTCGACCTTCGCGAGCTTGGCGAACAGCATCACGTCGGCCTGGCGCGTCTGCTTCAGCATGAATGCGCGCATCGGCACCTCGCCGCGCCGGAGCGCTTCGTCGAACTGGATCTTGTTCTCGGCGTACGGCTGGTAGGCCTCGGAGTAGACCTTGTCGATCGTCGGCCCCATCACGAAGAAGGTCAGGAACAGGCTCAGCCCGATGATCACCTGGTTCGGCGGCGCCGCCTGCGTGCCCAATGCCTGGCGCAGCAGGCTCAGCACGATCACGATGCGCGTGAAGCCGGTCATCAGCAGCAGCACCGCCGGCAGGAAGCTCAAGGCGGTGAAGAACAGCAGCGTCTGGATCGGCACCGAGTAGCTGGTGCCGCCGGCGCTCTGCGCGACGACGAGCGGCAGGTCAGCGGCCATCGTGCCCTCGATCGCGGTGCAGCTTGCCGAGCAGCTGGGCGAA
>DATEFR010000276.1:0-2575 GCA_035280545.1 Burkholderiaceae bacterium
CGCTGCGTGAACTTGATCGCGTTGCCGATCAGGTTGTGCAGCACCTGGCGGAAACGCGCCGGATCGCCGCTGACCCAGTGCGGACGCTCGATGCGGATCGCCTGTTGCAGCACGAGCCCGCGGTCGTCGGCACGCACCGCATGCGTCGCGACGACATGCTCGATCTGCGCGGCCAGCTCGAAACGCTCGGTGCGCATCGGGAAGCGGCCGGCCTCGATGCGCGACATGTCGAGCAAGTCGTTGATGATGGCGAGCAGGTGCAGGCCCGACGCCTCGATCAGCTCGACGCGCCGCACGATCGCCGGCGCCGCGCTCTCCATGTGCAGCAGCCGCGCGATCCCGAGGATGCCGTGCAGCGGCGTGCGCAGCTCGTGGCTGATGCTGGCCAGGAACTGCGACTTGACCGCGCTCTGGCGCAGCGCGAGTGCGAGCGCCTCGTCCTTCGCCTCGACCAGGCTTTGCGTGCGCAGGGTGAGCCGCACGTTCTCGGCAAGCCGGCGCTGCGAGCGGCGCGCGGTCGCGCACTGCAGCGCACCGAGCAACGCCAGGCCGGCCGCGCCGATCGCGCCGAAATCGTCGCCGCGCGCGAGCAGCGCCGTGCCGGTCGGCAGCAGGATGGGGATCGTGTACGCGAACGTCGCGGCGAAGCTGACCTGCAAGCCGAACGTCGCGACGCACGAGATGCCGGCGAGCGCGCCGCCGACCAGCGCCGCCATCGGCGTCGCGCCGCCCATCAGCCACGCGCCGGCCAGGCCCCACACCAGCCCGTCGAGCGCGAGCGATGCCAGGGTCGCGCGGCTCCATGCCGCATCGTCCCAACGGCCGCCGGGCGTGCGCCGCATGAACATCCGGCCCTGGGCCATGCGCCCGAATCCGATCGCGAGCTTGACCGCCAGCCAGCCATAGACCGGACCAGGGCCGATGCGGCCGGCCAGATCCAGCGCCAGCAGCACCGCGAAGACGCTGGCCAGGACGATCGCGGTGCCGGCGTGCTGCCACAGCATGCGCAACTGCTCGTGCACGATCCGGGCACGATCGTCCGGCTCGAGCGGCGTCGAGGCAAAGCGGCGCGCCAAGCTGCCGAGCACCTCCATCGGCTCCCTCCGCGGTTTGCAGCGAGCGCGATCATCCCGCGCCGCGCGCGGCAGCGCGATCCCCTGTTGCGAAAGTGGCCGTCCGGGAGAGCCGTCGAGCCCTCAGCAAGCGAGCCACTGGTCGCCGCGGCGCCGGGCCTTGCCGTCGTGTTCCAGCTTCAGCAGGTGCGCGGTCAGCGAGCGCAGCGCCATCGCATGCAGCCGCGCCGGGACATCGTCGTAGACGGCGACCAGCAGCGCGTCGGGCGTCGCCGCCCCCGACACGGCCCGCAGCGCCGCGAGCACCTTGGCCTCCCGCTTCAGGCGGTGCTCGACGATCCACTGCATCGCGCGCTGGGGCTGCGCCATCAGGAAGCCGTGCCCGGGCGCGAGCCAGGCCAGACGATCGCCCTCGTCGGCGATCAACGCGCGCAGCGATGCGACGTACGCGGCCATGTCGCCGTCCGGCGGGTTGATCACGACGGTGGACGCCTGCATGACGTGGTCGCCGGTGAAGAGCAGCTTCTCTTCCTCGAGCAGATAACACAGGTGGTTCGATGCATGCCCCGGTGTATGGAGTACGCGCAGCGTCGTCACCCCATCATCCGGCCCGGGCAGCTCGAAGCGCTCGCCGCCGGCGAGCTCGACGTCGGGCGCGAACGTCGCATCCTGCCATTGCGCGTGCCGGCTGCGCCGGCCATAGACCGTCGCACCGGTACGTGCCTTCAGCGGCGCGACCGCCGGCGAATGGTCGGTGTGCGTGTGGGTCGCGAAGATCCAGCGGATGGGCCCCGGCGCCGCGGCGAGGATGGCGTCGACATGCCGCTCGTCGAGCGGGCCGGGGTCGATCGCTGCCCATTCGTTGCGCTCGCCGCCGCCGACCAGGTAAGTGTTGGTCCCCGGCCCGGTCATGATGCTGCCGTTGTTCGCGGTCACGCGGATCAGCCGCGGCGACAGCCGTACGGCAACGCCGGGCTGGATGTCATAACACGCGCTGCCCAGGCCCTCCGGGTCCAGGCGCCCGATCTCGGCCCAGGCGTATTCCTCGGGCAGCACCGGCCGCACGCCTTGCGAGCCGTGACCGATGCGCGGCAGCACCATCGCGATCTCGCGCGGCGCCGTCGCCCATGCGAGCAGTGCGGCGACGCCGTCGAAGCGCGCGATCAGCTCCAGCGTCTTCTGTGTCGGCGTCATCAGCTTCAGCTCGGCGCCGTGTGCCAGGGCATCGGCCGCGCGGAACCAGCGCAGCTCGAGCATCTCGGTGCCGTCGACACTGGCCTGCTGCGCGCGCGGCGCGACGGCGAGGAAGAAGCGCGTGTCGAAACGCTTGGGCCGGCGCAGCGGCGTCAACCAATGGCTGAGGTAGATGAGCGAATCGACCGCAAGCTGCAGGCCGTGCTCGCGGCACACCTCGGCCAAGCCGCGTTCGCCACGATGCAGCGCGGCGCGCTCGGCGAGCAGCTGGCGGGTGTTCGCGGATTCACCGTCGTCGCGGGTGTCCC
>DATEFR010000277.1:0-4460 GCA_035280545.1 Burkholderiaceae bacterium
GGTCTTCACCGGCACGAAGATCGACGACGCGCTGTACGACGAGCTCGAAGCCGCGCTGCTGATGGCCGACGCCGGCGTGAAGGCCACCGAGTTCCTGCTCGACGACCTGAAGCGCCGCGTCAAGGAGGCCCGAGTCACCGAGCCGCAGGCCGTTCGCGGGCTGCTGATCGATGCGCTCGCCGAGCTGCTCGCGCCGCTGGAGAAGCAGCTCACGCTGACCGACGTGCCGCCGACCGTGATGATGGTCGTGGGCGTCAACGGCGCCGGCAAGACGACCAGCATCGGCAAGCTGACCCGCCATCTGGCCGAGGCCGACCAGAAGGTCCTGCTGGCCGCCGCCGACACCTTCCGTGCCGCGGCGCGGAACGTGTCGGCCGCCGCGAGCAGCACCTTCTGGCGCGCGTCGGCCAGGTGACGCGTCAGCTTGCCTATCGTCGTCGTCTTGCCGGCGCCGTTGACGCCGACGACCATCATCACGGTCGGCGCTTGCGCTCCGACGCGCAGCGGCTGCTCGAGCGGCGCGAGCAGCTCGGCGATCGCATCCGCGAGCAAGGTCTTCACGGCCGCGGGATCGGTGGCCTTCGCTTCCTTGACGCGGCGCTTCAGGTCGTCGAGCAGGAACTCGGTGGCCTTCACGCCGGCGTCGGCCATCAGCAGCGCGGCCTCGAGCTCGTCATACAGCGTGTCGTCGATCTTCGTGCCGGTGAAGACCTGCGTGATGCTCGCGCCGGTCTTGCGCAAGCCGCCGCGCAGGCGGTCCATCCAGGAGCGCCGCTGCTGCTCCGGAGCCAGCTCGGTCAATGGCTGTTCAACGGGCGGCGGCGCTGCCGGTTCGAGAACCGATGGCGGCAACGCGGGAGGCACAGGCGGCGCGACGACCGGCGGCGCAGGCGGTGGCGCCTCGGCGGCCGGCTTTTTCTTGAAGAAGCTGAACATCGATCGGAAGCGAGGCCGCAGCCCCGCCGAAACGAAGGAAGAAGGAGCAGGAGCGGGCAGCGCGCCGCACGACGCTATAATTATGGGCTCAGGCGCTTTAGCTCAGTCGGTTAGAGCGACGGAATCATAATCCGCAGGTCCGGGGTTCGAGTCCCTGAAGCGCCACCAAAAACGAAGGCTTGCAAGTCCACGACTTGCAAGCCTTCATTCTTTGTGCTCGGGTCAATGCCGAATCTTGTACCCGGTGCGCAGCAGATGCAGGCACACGCCGCAGACCAGCGCCAGGCTCACGCCCACCACCGCGAGGCTGACCCACGGCGAGACATCGCTGACCCCGAAGAAGCCGCGCCGGAAGCCGTCGATCATGTAGAAGAACGGATTCAGGTGGCTGGCCGCCTGCGCCAGCGGCGGCAGCGAGTGCACCGAGTAGAAGACGCCGGAGAGAAACGTCATCGGCATCACGATGAAGTTCTGGAACGCCGCGATCTGGTCGAACTTTTCGGCCCACAGCCCGGCGATCAACCCCAGCGCGCCCATCAGCGCCGCGCCCAGCACCATGAAGACGACGACCCAGACGGGGTTGCCGAGCTGAAGCGGCGCGAACCACGCGGTCACCAGCAGGACCCCGGCCCCGACGACGGCGCCGCGCACCACCGATGCGCCCACATACGCCGCGAACCAGGCCCAATGCGACAACGGCGTCACCAGCAAGAACACCAGGTTGCCGGTGATCTTGCTCTGGATCAGCGATGAGCTGCTGTTCGCGAACGCGTTCTGCAGCACGCTCATCATCACGAGCCCGGGGATCAGGAAACTCGTGTAGCCGACACCGTGGACCTGCACGTGCCCTTCGAGCACATGGCCGAAGATCATCAGGTACAACACCGCGGTCAGTACCGGCGCGGCCACCGTCTGGAAGCTGACCTTCCAGAAGCGCAGTACCTCCTTGTACAGCAGCGCACGCGTGCCGGCGAAAAGCGCCGTCGTGGCCGTTGTCGTCGTGGTCATGCCGCGGCCCTCGGGCGCGGCGCGCCGCCGGTCATGATCTCGAGGAACACGTCCTCGAGGTCGGCGCGGCCGATCTCCAGGTCTTCCGGCTGGCAGCCGGCTTGCCGCAGCGTGGCCAGGATGCGCTCGACCTCGGCCGAGTCGTGCGCCGCGATCTGCACGATGCGGCCGGTCACGCGCGACTGCGCGGCCAGCTGCGGGGGCAGCGGCGCATCCATCTTGAAGCGCAGCATCGTGCTCGCGGTGCCCGCCAGCAGCGCCGACGTGCGGTCGAGCGCGACGACCTGCCCGAGCTTGAGCATCGCGATGCGGCCGCACAGCGCTTCGGCCTCGTCCAGGTAATGGGTGGTCAGCAGCACCGTGTGGCCCTCACGGTTGAGCCGCGCGACGAAATGCCACAACGTCTGGCGCAGCTCGACGTCGACGCCCGCGGTCGGCTCGTCCAGCACGATCACCGGCGGCCGGTGCACCAGTGCCTGCGCGACCAGCACGCGTCGCTTCATGCCACCCGAGAGCTGGCGCATGTTCGCGTCGGCCTTGTCGGCCAGGCCGAGGTTCTCGAGCAGCTCGTCGATCCAGGCGTCGTTCGCGCGCTTGTCGGCCGTCTTGTGGCCGCGCACGCCGAAGTAGCCGCTCTGGATGCGCAAGGCCTCGCGCACG
This sequence comes from Burkholderiaceae bacterium, assembly GCA_035280545.1. Lineage (GTDB taxonomy): Bacteria > Pseudomonadota > Gammaproteobacteria > Burkholderiales > Burkholderiaceae_C > DATCSE01. The sequence continues at coordinate 2,605 of DATEFR010000277.1, forward strand.
CTGAAGAACGGATCGAACACGAGCTCCTGCGGCACCACGCCCAGGCTGCGCCGCGCGGCCGCGTAGTCGGCGACGACGTCATGACCGAGCACGCTGACCTTGCCGCTGCTGGCGCGCGCCAGGCCCGCGAGGATGCTGATCAGCGTGGTCTTGCCGGCACCGTTCGGCCCGAGCAGGCCGAAGAACTCGCCGGGCTCGATATCGAAGCTGACATCGGCCAGCGCATGGACCGCGCCGCGAGCACCGTGATACGTCTTGACGACGTGCTGGAACGAAATGGCGGGCTGGGTTGGCATCGGCGTTCAGGATTGTAGGCAGCCGCCCTGGTTCGTGCCGATGGGCCGGGCACAACCTTGATGCTAGATTGCCGGCACGAACTGCATCGCACGATGGCCACCCAAACGAAGAAGCCACGCCGCACCGCCGAGCGCATCCTCGAAGTCACGCTCGAGCTGTTCAACCGCTTCGGCGAGCCGAACGTCTCGACCACGCTGATCTCGGCCGAGCTCGGCATCAGCCCCGGCAACCTGTATTACCACTACCCGGCCAAGGACGAGCTGATCAACAGCCTGTTCGACCGCTACGAGCACGCCCTGGCCGATTTGCTGCGCGCGGCCGACGACGTGCAGAACGTCGAGGACGCCTGGCTGTTCTTCCACATGCTGTTCGAGCTGATCTGGCAGCACCGCTTCCTGTACCGCGACCTGAACGACCTGCTGTCGAAGAATCGCCGGCTCGAGACGCATTTCCAGTTCGTGCTGAAGAACAAGAACCGCGCGGTGCAGACCGTGCTCGACGGCCTGTCGCGCGGCAGCGCGGTGCGGATCGCGCCGCGCGACGTCGAGCCGGTCGCCACCGCGATGGTGGTCGTGCTGACCTACTGGCTCAGCTACGAATACGTGCGCGATCCGCGCCGCGCGCTCGAGCCCGAGGAGGCCGGCGCGGCGCTGCTGCGCGGCGCATTCCATGTGCTCAGCCTGCTGCTGCCGTATTTGCCGGCGGACCAGCGCGAACATCTGCATGGATTGGTCGGCCGCTACCAGCGGCCCTGACGACGACATTCACCGACCAGGAGACGACGATGGCCAAGTGGACCGCTTTCCCGCATGACAACGCCGACTACGCCTACGACGCGGCAGCGCTGAAGAAGCACTGGGCCCGGCTGCACGCCGGCGACGCCGAGCCGCTGCCGAAGGACGACAAGGTGCTGGCCGCCTGGGCGCTGTTCCACGCCGGCGAGTTCCAGAAGGCGGCCGAAGCCGGCCTCAAAGCGGGCGGTGCCGGCATCACGGCCGCCAACAAGGCTCAGGCGATCTACGCGAACTACCTCGAGAAAAGCGAGAAAGCCAAGCTCGCGCTGCTGATGGAAGTGGCCGAGCGCGCCGAGGCGCAGCTCGCCGAGGACCCGAAGAACGCCAACGCGCACTACTTCATGGCGTACGCGCTCGGCCGCTACAGCCAAGGCATCTCGATCGCGAAAGCACTCGCCCAGGGGCTGGGCGGCAAGGTCCGCAGTGCGCTCGAGACGACGATCAAGCTCGCGCCCAAACACGCCGACGCGCACATCGCGCTCGGCGCGTTCCACGCCGAAGTGATCGACAAGGTCGGCGCGCTGCTGGGCCGCACGCAGGGTGCCAGCAAGGATGCCGGCATCGCGAACTACAAGACCGCGCTGAAGCTGAACCCCACCTCGGCGATCGCGATGGTCGAGTACGCGAACGGCCTCGTGATGCTCGAGGGCGAGAAGAAGATGAAGGAAGCCACCCAGCTCTACGAAGACGCCGCGGCGACGACGCCCATGGATGCGATGGAGCGGCTGGACGTGGAGATGGCGAAGGCCGAGCTGGAGGAGTGAC